>CAYRQG010000006.1:19568-20167 GCA_964426345.1 uncultured Candidatus Peribacteria bacterium | reverse complement strand
CACTCAGCGATGTCCATGAGCGCGAAATGCAGAAGGCGAATGCGTATCAGACGGTGAGGCGTCATTTTTATAGCTAAATAGAGTATTTTGACATAATACTAAAAAATAGTATTTTATTAGTATGGAATCGAAAGAGACTGTTGAGGTACTGATTGTTCGCATACAGGCACCTGAAAAAATAACGAAGGTGAACATTGAACGTGTCATTACGGAGTGCTGGAGAAAATGGAATAATCTCCATATCCATTTGGGTGGAGATGGTCTTTTGATTCATCATGTTAAAAATGCGTACGGACAGTACGTGCGGTTTGAAAATAGACAATGTGCAGACAGGTCACAGCATGGTTTTGAGATTGAATTTGCGCCAAAAAATATTGACAATGAGTCAGCTATTATCGATGCAATGATTCAGCACCATAAAGAAGATATATCAGACCAGGGAGAATAATCCTATTTCTCTCCTGCATTCACATACGCAATCGTCAGCTGCAGACACGTCGCAAAGCTGACCCAGAATTGCCGCTCAATGAATGGGCTTATTGTTTGCAGTTCTATTTTTACATGAACGCTGCAAGCCCCTGCAACAAATCCGCCGTCAA
>CAYRQG010000006.1:16224-19513 GCA_964426345.1 uncultured Candidatus Peribacteria bacterium | reverse complement strand
CTCTATCTCATGACTTCCCGCACCAGAGCAATTCTCGGATGGATTCCTGCCATACTTGTCGGACTCTTCATGATGGTTGCCTCTGCACTGCCCAAGATATTTTTGACAGAACAATTAAAACCGACCGTCGCACCCCTGGGCGTCGCAGATATCCTGCTCCCTCTCGGTATTGCAGAACTCGTCGTTACTGTTCTCTTTCTTATTCCACGTACATCCACAGTTGGATTTGTTCTTCTGATTGGATTCCTGGGTGGTGCTATGGCAACAGGTCTCACACATGATGCACCGGGCAATATGCCGTTCTTTCCGCTTATCATTATTGCAGTGGCAACTTTCAGCGCATACTTCCGTACTCCCGAACTCCTGAGCAGGCTGCTCGGACGTCCGGTCTCACAAAGTGTATAATTTTTTCTTCCCCTTCCCCCTTTCTTGTATGACCTCCCGCGTTGGTTCTATTGTCGGATGGACGTGTGCCATCATCGTTGCTGCGTTTACGCTCTTCAGTGCAGTCATGGAATTTGTTCCTATGACTGATCCTGCCACCCTGGCGTTCATTGCAAAACTCGGTGTCGGCGATATCGCGTATCAGTTGGGTATTACAAAATTCATTTTGGTCCTGCTCTACCTCCTTCCCCGGACATCCACCGTCGGCTTTGTGCTGATGATTGGCTACTACGGAGGTGCATTGGCTACAAACATCACACACGGCTTCACGCTGCCGGAGTATTCCCCGATTCTCGTTGCCTTTGTCCTGATGACGATTGGTGCTTACTTCCGCAATCCGGAATTGCTGACACGCTTGAAGGGCAAGCCGGTTGTTGCTTAATTGTATACAAAATTTGTTCGATGAAATCGCAGTTCAAAAGGCTGCGATTTTTAAATGCTCTTGCGATTGATTAATGGTCGTATCAGAATTTTCCTGTTCCTATGAATATTTTCAAAGCAATTTTTGGTGGAATTGGAAAAGCTATGGCTCTTATTTTTACAGGTGGGAAATATGGATCATCTGTACGAACAGATCGCTCAATAGAATATTCAAAACGACAAGAGCAGCGTCACAAAGATTTCATAGAGCATGGCGGACATGATTGTAAAATTTGTGGAGTGAGAATTCCTGCAAACAAATATTATTGTGCCCCTTGTTACTTTAAATACATTAAAAAGTAATTTTATCGAATAAATAACAAATTTTGACAAAAATATATTATTATTTATAATATATAAAGTCTTTCTTAACTAATTCAGGAAATCTAACAAAGCGAGGTGTTCCATGAGGACTGGTAGTCGATCTTTTAATCCGCCAACAGAGAGAAGAACTCCCATTTTCACGCGCCGTGTGTGGACGGGCACTGGCAGTGTCGAGGTTGCAGTCTTCGATAAAGACCTGCCATCTACAGACGCTGATGAGCAAGGAGGCAAGCATCAGGTTTTCAACGTTGTTGCAAAGCGCGTCTGGAAAGAGGGAGAGGAATACAAATCAGGGAATTCCTTCCGGCCAGAAGATCTGTTGCCATTGTCTCTGTTTCTGGAAGAGGCATTTGCATTTATTGCAACAGAGCAAATGAAAAAGAAGTAGAATAACTAGAGCCATCTTTGTTTATAAGAAAGACATTTAAATCCTTTTGCTTCATTATTTTATGAGGTGAAGGGATTTTTTAAGTGTTTTAAATCAAAGATTTAGTTATGAGAAAATTTATCAAAATAATATTCAAACTCCCGTGCATCCGTAAAGTGAAAGACACCTTTTTCCGTGGTAATCAAACATCCCAGTGCCGCACCTTCTGCAGTTACGCGCCCCTCGCGCATCGGTACATTTTCGTGCCATGCACCGCCTGCTTTTTTGCAGGAGTCTATAAAGGATGCACTGCCGTGATTATGGTTGCCCAGTGTCATACCCACAATAATCAGAATACTGATATCGAGAAGAAGAATGACGATGAGTACGCCGCTTTGCAGAGAAGGGGATGGAGCAGTTGCAATAGTACTCATTGCAGCAAGTAGGTTTGTTTGTTGCCGGGACGAGTACCATGCAAAAAGAAGAATGCCCAGTGAGAGAACAGCAAGCATCCCCTCAAACGCGCCGAACGTATGTCGAATATTCTTCAAATGCACCTTCGCCGTATCATCGGGGTATGTCATGACAAAACGCCCGACCACATCAAATTCTGGTGGATCTTGTTCAATCATGTTCAATGTCCATTCCCCCACATCAAAAAGCGCTTCTTTCGGAAACAGAAATCCGCCTGGGAAAATTGAAATTGTTGGAATCTCAATTGGGCCCAATCCTTTTACGGTATCGGCCGCGCTCAGAATCAGACTGTCCCCACTTCCATTTGTCATATTTTTTCGCTGCACCGAAATAAGAAAGTAGCGTGCATCGTCTCGGTACTCACCAAACGTGATCACCGCATTGCTTGTATACAAAGTTTGTTCATATTTTATGTTTTTGGTGAGCGGTGGAGTCGTGATGATCATCACACTGGAAAAGAGGAGGACAGCAAGTCCTGTCAGCATTTCTGACATCAGTAACATTCCTGTCATGCCTGCTTCCTCCCGCTCTGTTGTACTCGCGCTGCCCTGCAGGACTTTCAGCATGGATGGAGTCGCAATACGCTGCTGATAGAGGCGAAGAGTCAGAAGAATAAACGCATACGATGCAAGAGCAACGCAGTAGCCACCCCAGTGTGTGGAAAAAAGATTGAGTGGTGCCTTCAAATGCAGCCAGACAATATAGACGCCCGTCACGCCTCCTACTGCCAGCGACAGCATGGCAATGTGTGCAAACCGCACGAGACTGGTCACAGTGGTATATGCATCATCTTGCCTTCGCAAAAAGGGGAGAAAGGCGATGCAAAAAATAACGAGTCCACCAATCCACAGGTCTTTAAACAGAAGATGGACGCCGTTTACGAGAATCGAAAGATCCGGCAGGAAGGCAGACGCTGCTGCATGACTGATGCGGGCTCGGAGAAGAATATCGGCAATGAGAAGAATCCAGATCACTTTCTCGAGAGTGATCATCTTCCTGGAACACAGCAGGAAGGGGAGTGATCGAAAAAGAAGAAGCGATAACAGCGCGCCAACTCCTGCACGATACAGTGCATAGCGTCCGGCAACGGTGAAGATAAATTGCGAGAGAGCCTGGGAAAAGTTCGATACTTGATCAATCGCGAGTGCGCGACTCTCGAGCAAAATATAGGCAGCCACTCCCATGAGAATGAAGAAAGCAGCAGCACCCACAAGCTGTCGCAGACGTTTTTCGAAGAGAGGATCGGTTTCTTTCTGGAGT
>CAYRQG010000006.1:9910-16214 GCA_964426345.1 uncultured Candidatus Peribacteria bacterium | reverse complement strand
TGGAGTGTTCTCCAGAGAAAACCAATGAGGCCAAGGCACCCCGTGAGCATCGCCATGCCCAGGAGTTCCAGCGCAATGCTGATTGCCTCCGGCCAGGCCGACCGATGAATGACTTCAAACTGAGGAACGCCACTGCCATTTCCTGTCGTTTTGCCCACCGAAAAAACATAGCCACCTTTGGTGAAGTGCCCGTCATCCGCCGAGACCACCTGCCAGGTGACTGCGTATGTCCCGCTTGTTGTGGAGGTGAAAGGAAGTGCAAGATCGTATCCATTGATTGTTGCTTTTCCTATTTCCTGCATACCTCCCGGTGCATATACCTTCATAGAACTTGCAGCAGGATCAATCCGTTCGCTGAAGTTGATCGTGCATGCCGATAGACAAAGCCAGGCGTTGCATAGAAAATTAGCGGCGGGTCCTGCGGATGGCAGTCAGCGCGAGAGCAATTGCCACTGCTCCGAGTGCAATGCTGACGGTGTTTGTGGTCCCGTTTTTCTTTTCCAGTACCTCAATACGTGCCGCCATATCTGCAGCTGATGCGCTGACAGACGGAAATTCTGCATTCTGGCGCGGTTCGGGACAACTGAATGCGCCCCCCTTGCTGGTTTGTGTGGCTCCATCGGATACTTTGACCGACGTTGTATCATTCGGGGATTCTTCTGATGCCGACGATTTGCATATGAAAGTCAGATTCACGGCAATACCATTGATGATTCCAAAGAGACGATACTTATACGTGGTTGCAACTGTGGGATAGAACACCGCTTCGTAACTGCCTTCTTCACCCCAGCGCGGATGCAGATCAAATGTTTCCTTTTCTGTACCGGCACTGACTTCCACTCTAAGTGTCTGATCGAGTCCGCTCACCGGTGATCCAGCCGGTCCGTCGTCATCTCCATCACCGTCATCCGCTGCTTTTGCAGGAGTACTCACATCGGACACCATGACTTCCACGCCACTCTTATCATCCACATGAATCGGCTCATTGATAGAACCTATAGTGATGTTGTACTGCTTATCGCCAATCTGATACGTCCTGTGTTCATGTGCAGAAGCGGAAAGAGGAAGCAGTAAAGCACTGAAAACAAGGGTTGTAGAAAGAAGTGGAGTGCGCATAGAAGAGGGGGGAAGACGAAGTGATCATATACTGCTCTTTGTCCACCACAAAGAAGGTTAATTTTGTAAATAGAATACTATTGCATTTGATATACTATTGCATTAAGGTGTGATCCACATGAAGACCATCGACACCGCATCGGCCATCCTGAAAGCAGGAAATCTAAAGGACACACGTCCACGTCGTATTGTGCTCGATGCGCTTAAACGTCACAAAAAACCGGTGTCCCCCTATGCCCTGCAACGCTGGCTGGCTGCAAAAGCAAGCGAGCTGAATATCGCCACTATCTATCGCGTGCTCGATGCACTGAAAGACGCTCACATCGTCCATTCGCATCCGTGCGATGGATCGGTGTTCCTGTGCTCTATGCCGGATAACACTGGCCACCACGGATTTTTGCACTGCACATCATGCGAGAATATAGAGGAATACGCCGATGAGCGACTTTGCACCATTGAAAATCAGATCGCCCGTCATGCAAAATTCAAACCGCAGATGCATCTGAGCGAAGTCATCGGACTCTGTTCCCACTGTGCATAATCATGATTGATATCACCCTCCTCACCATCGGCAGCGTTGTAGGCGTGAGCCTGCTCTCGTTCCTCGGCATTGTCTTCTTCCTCTTCGAAGAATCCGATGTCCGCAAATCCCTGCTCTATTTTGTCAGCCTGTCCGCTGGCGCATTGCTCGGTGACGTCTTCCTGCACATTCTTCCCGATATGGCCGAAGAGGCCGATACGTTTGCCACAGGATTATTGGTCGTACTGGGCGGCATCATTTTTTCTTTCGTGCTCGAAAAAGTTCTCCACTGGAGACACTGTCATTTGCTTCCTTCTCCTGCGGAAGATGAGCACCATCATCCGATGGGACTGGTGAATATTGTCGGTGAATCGATGCATAACTTCATTGATGGTATTGTGATTGCTGCCGGATTCCTCGCGAGCATTCCCATTGGCCTTTCAACCACACTTGCGGTGATGCTCCACGAAATGCCGCACGAAATCGGCAACGTCGCTGTTCTTCTCCACGCAGGATACTCCCGCAAAAAAGCGCTGTTCTACAATTTCCTGTCGGGTACTGCGTCCATTATCGGCGCGCTCCTTGTCCTGGTGTCTGCATCGTGGTCGTCGTCCATCAGCTCCTACATGCTTCCCTTTGCTGCGGGAAACCTTCTCTATATTGCGGGATCGGATCTGATTCCCGAGCTTCACAAAGAAACGAAGGCATGGAACAGCCTGGGTCAACTGGCCTGTATCCTGCTGGGTATCGGAATTATGTACGGTGTGAAATGGATGGAGTAATCTCGGTATATGAAAAAGTATCTCCTCTGTATTGCGTCGGCAGTGTTTCTTTTTGTGCTGATGCCTGTCGCACACATGCAGGAGGCAACCGAACCGCATGAAGAATTTTCCACTGCGCGCGTTACGGGGATACTGGGAGAAGAGGAAAGTGATGATTACGGTGTGCATCAGACAATCCAGCATCTGCAGTTTGTGATGACGAGCGGTCCGGAAAAAGGTAAAGAATTTCAGCTTGATAACGGCGTGATCAATCATCGGATCGATATGGTTCTCGAAGTTGGCGACATGGTGGTGATCAACAAAAACTTTAAATCCGATGGCAGTGTCTTGTATCTCATCAAAGAAAAATACCGTCTGCCGGCTATCCTCTGGCTCACAGTTTTATTTGTAGGACTTACCATTCTCTTCGGGCGCAAAACAGGATTCACCTCGGTACTGGGGCTTGGCGTCAGCGTGGCAATTCTCATGCTCTTTGTGATTCCGCGGATTGTTGCGGGCGATAGTCCGCTTCTGATTTGTACAATTGGCGCAGCTGTCATCGCCTGTACATCGCTGTATCTCGCTC
This sequence comes from uncultured Candidatus Peribacteria bacterium, assembly GCA_964426345.1. GTDB lineage: Bacteria > Patescibacteriota > Gracilibacteria > Peribacterales > Peribacteraceae > CALREJ01. The sequence continues at coordinate 13,231 of CAYRQG010000006.1, read as the reverse complement.
ATGGTTTCAATAAGCGCACATCTGTTGCCTTACTGAGCACCGTTGTCACACTCGCAATCTCTGTGATCCTCGCAGTCATCTATGTCTACGCCTCAAAGATTTTTGGCATGGGCTCAGAGGAATCGGTGTATCTCCAGTCCGGCTTGCTGGAGAATATTGATCTCCGCGGCCTTCTGCTGGGCGGCATCATCATCGGTTGTCTTGGTGTGCTCGACGATGTGACCACCGCGCAGTGCGCCGCGATTGATGAAATCAGCAAAGCAAATCCCTCGCTCACATCCGCCCAGTTGCGGAAAGCAGGATTTTCCGTGGGTCGCGAACATATCGCATCGCTCATCAATACACTGGCGCTTGCCTATGTGGGTGCATCATTGCCGCTCCTGCTACTCTTCTATACGCAGGAATCGTATCCGCTCTGGGTCACTCTCAACGGGGAATTCCTGGCTGAGGAAATCATCAGGACGCTCGTCGGAAGTGCGACCCTGGTCTTCGCGGTGCCGGTTTCCACGTGGTTTGCGGCACGGTTATTGAAAGCAGATCCGTTTGCGAAACCCACACAGCGTATTGCCGGAAATGGGCATACACATGCGCATTAAAGAGAATACAAAATTTGTTCAATGACGCAGCCTGATTTTTCCGCTACTATGGGGCCGATGTCACAGACCGTCCACATTACCGCTGCCTACGCCTTCTTTCCTCTTACAGAAGACGAGAGAACACAGCTGCGCACAGAGCTGATTGCATTTGGTCAGGAGCGCGGCATGAGAGGACTCGTGCTGCTGGCAACAGAAGGACTCAACAGCACTGTCAGTGGAACAGCTCAGGCCATTGCCGATTGGAAGACGCGTCTGCGTGCGCTCAAGTCCGATATGGTATTTAAAGACAGCACGGCTGAAATGCCTGTCTTCAAGCGCTGGTCGGTGAAACTCAAGCAGGAAATTGTCGCACTCCAGCAGCCGGATATCCATCCTGCCGGACAGCACAAGCATGTGCCGCCTGCCGAGTGGCAGAAAATGCTTGAGCAGGAAGACGTGGTCATTATCGATGCGCGCAATGACTACGAATATCAGGTAGGCGCATTTAAGAATGCAGTGAATTGCGGGACGCGGACATTCAGTGAATTTCCGGAGTTTGTGAAGAACGCCGCCATTCCCAAAGATAAAAAAGTGATGATGTACTGCACCGGAGGCATCCGCTGCGAGAAAGCGCTCCTGGAAATGGAGAAGCACGGCTACAACGACGTCTATCAGCTGGAAGGCGGTATCCTTGCCTACCTCGCAGAATTCCCGCATGCAGCGTTTGAAGGAGAATGCTTCGTTTTCGATAAGCGTGTGGCCGTGGATCAGGCACTCAAGCCCTCAGAAACATTCCGCATCTGCCCGCACTGCGGACTGCCGTGCACACAGGTGCTTTCCTGCAAAACCTGCAACAAGGAAACGGGCGTCTGCGAGACCTGCGCACACGAAGAAGTGCACCAGACGTGTTCCAAGGAATGCACGCACATTCTCAGGAAGAGAATTGCGCGCGGACTTACCGCACCTGCTCGATAAAGCTCGCGTTCACGTAGCCCACCACTCCGTCATCGGTCTGGACTTTAGCCCAGCCGTTTTTCAGCATTTCCCACACTGTCAGCTGCGTGTGCGGCATGAGTGTGCGGATGTTTGTGGCACTGGCGCGGGAATCGGTGCGCAGGTGCAGCTGGAAGCTTGTGACCTGGTAGCGCATGCCGGCAGACGGTTCTGTCCAAACAGATGACGATGAAACCGCTGCGGGAGCTGTCCATACGGAGGAAGTACTCGAAGAAGAGGACGAGCGGACAACCGGTGCTCTCCACACAGACGAAGAGGACGCTGTGCAGGCGCATCCTGCCGAAGAGGAACTACTCGATGCTTTCGGAACCTGTTTCACAATCGTGCGTGTTGTACGCATCTGCAGGCGCTCGACCAGACTCAATTGGTGATACTGGAATTGCGGGGCAACCAGTCCTGGATTGCTGCGCGCGGAACTGCTCTGTGCCGTGCGGCGGCTGGAAGACGACGAGGATGACCATGCTTTTGCATCCGGGGAAACGGTGGCAAGAGCGCCAATTTCATCGCCGGTCAGGGCCACGGAGTACACAGACAGATCATCGATATTTCCCTGCCAGAAATCATCGCCGAACGGTTCGACGTTCATGCGGCCGATCTGTGTCAGTCCGGTCTGTCCCAAATACACTCCCGAAGAGGTGCCATTCACGAGCATTGTTCCATCAACATAAATGCGGCGCTGGCGTGTGTTTGTATCAAATGTGAAAGCGACGTGGTACCACTTGTTTTCCTGAATGATGCCATCCTCGGTGTGGTTATCGTCACGGTTGAAGGAGAAATCGATTCTGCCGGAAGGAGTCACGCGCAGTACAAGATTCTTTCCCGTTTTGCTGCTGTCGCCCTGGGACAGGAGCACCTGATCTTCCGACATATCTGTGGTCTTCAGCCAGGTGGCAACAGTAAAGGAACGGTTATTGAAGTTGATATGCGGAGCGGTTGCGTACGCTTTGCCCGTGAGGCCCAGTGACGTGCGGTTGGTGATACCGGTAGGAGCTGTATCTTTCGAGCGTTCCGCATCATTCACGAGAGTGGCGTCGTTGCCGCGTCCCAGGCTATCAATGGCAGTCATGCCATTTACTTCATCAAAACCCCAGCGTGCAACCATCGCCTGAAGGGATGTTGCGGCATGCGCCTGCAGGACAATGGAGAATGTGAGTGCGAGAGAAACGGGCAAGGTAATTTTCATGAAAAATGCGGGAAGGGAAAATCAGATGTACACAGTGTAACGAGAATTGTTCTTGTTGTCATAGTGTGAGAGAATGGGAGACATGCAACTGTCCAGCCTATCTTTGGCATTACTCGCAGCGTCCCTACTTTGTTCTGCCTGTAGCGGCAGCTCCAATCATGGAAAAATCTTGAGCAACCCGAACTGGGTATCTCGTTGTCCTATCCCGATACCTTTACTGCAGAGCCAGCCTCAGATAACCAGGTTGCATCCGGCACAGGTACTTTTCATCTGCAGCAGATGCGCCTTCGTACCACAGGGGGCGATGCAGCCATGATCAGCATTCTCCGTTCATCGGGATCGGAACTGATCAACACACTCAGCACCGAAAGTTCTCTGGAAAATGTGACAGTCGGCGGCAAGGAAGTGCAGAAATTCACCATGGATGGCCCCGGACGACCGGTGGGATTCGTATTGCAGACACAGCCCTCCACCATTGCCGTTGCATTTACCGCTGTAGAAGACGAATCACTCATTGAGCGTGTGATGGCCTCGGTCATTCTGGTCGAT
>CAYRQG010000006.1:8158-9900 GCA_964426345.1 uncultured Candidatus Peribacteria bacterium | reverse complement strand
GGTCCTGCTACACTGGCGGCTCATCTTTTTCCTGATTCCCATGAAGAAAAGCCCGCTTGCTGTCATCTTTCTCACTATTTTTATCGATCTGATTGGCATCGGTATTCTCATTCCGGTTGTCCCGCAGCTGCTGGCAAATCCCGCTTCACCGCAGTATCTGCTGCCATCCGGCATGACGCTCGAACAGGGATACCTTCTTCTGGGGATTCTGACAGCCTCGTATACGGTTATGCAGTTTATAGCTGCTCCTATTCTCGGTCAGCTTTCCGATAAATACGGCCGCCGCCCCGTGCTCATTGCGTCACTTGCCGGAACGGCACTCGGTTATTTTCTCTTTGCCATTGCGATCATCATTCACAATATCCCGCTGCTCTTCGCCTCACGCATGCTGGATGGCATCACGGGCGGGAATATTTCTGTGGCGCAAGCGGCCATTGCCGATATCAGCACCCCGCAGAATCGCTCGAAGAACTTCGGGCTGATTGGTGCCGCGTTCGGTCTGGGCTTCATTATTGGTCCGTTCCTGGGTGGCGTCCTTGCGGATCCCTCCTACGGTTCCTGGTTTACAGCTGCCACCCCGTTCTGGTTTGCAGGTACACTTGCCGTCATCAATATTGTCTCCATTCTCTTCCTGCTTCCCGAAACCAATACGAACAAGAAAGGAGGAAAGCTCTACTGGAATAAATCATTCCACGACATTGTCCGCGCACTCAAGATTGAAAAGCTGCGCTGGCTCTTCATTGTGAACTTCCTCTACATAAGCGGTTTTACCTTCCTTACCACCATGTTCGGTGTGTTCCTGATTGACCGTTTCGGGTTTGCGGAATCGGCCATCGGTAATTTCTTTGCGTACATTGGGATCTGGATTGTGATTACGCAGGGATTTATTACACGCCTGGTTGCCAAGCGCTGGAAGGAACGTGCGGTGGTGAATGTCACCTTGATGGGAACCGGCATTGCGATGATGTTCTTCCTGTTGCCCGGTCCGTGGTATGTGCTCCTGGCTGTTGTTCCGTTCTTCTCCATGTGTAACGGTCTTACACAAGCCAACTTCATGGCGCTCATCAGTCGCAGTGCGCCGGATGGAATTCAGGGGGAAGTGCTCGGGATCAATGCATCGGTCGCGGCACTCGCTCAATCCATTCCGCCGGTCATTGCGGGATACGTCGCATCGCAGCTTCACGCCTCAACCACTCTTGCCATCGCATCGGTGATTATCATGTGTGCCGGCATTCTTTTCATCAGTACCGTCAGGCACGATCCGGTATCACATTCATAATTTGATCAAAAAATGTGATCAAGATTTTCTCCTATCATAAGGCCTGATTTGCGATTGATCACTTTGAAAGAAGTGTGGATCAATCAGCAAAGTTGCTGCGTAGAACGCATCTTCTGTCTGCCCCTTTTTAGAACTCTCCCGGCGCATCCGGGCTCGGGAGGTAGCGTTCGTCATAGTACGATTCAGAAGAGAATTTGCTCAAATCGGTGGAGCGCACATCCGATGTTGCAGGACCACGATAGAAGAGTTTGCTGAGATCATGCGTTTCCCCTTTGATGACCTGCATTGCCATCACATCTGTATGACTGAGATCATTGGTAATGGCGCTGACATTCAGTGCTTCCAGATCCACTGCATCCACGCGGGAAAGATCATTTGTAGTGACAGTGAAGAGATCGGTCTTTCCTGAGAGCGTCACATGCGAGAGATCTTTCGCCGTAAGCGTGAGCGTTGACCCGCTGAG
>CAYRQG010000006.1:0-8148 GCA_964426345.1 uncultured Candidatus Peribacteria bacterium | reverse complement strand
TGTTGCACTGGTCAGACCACCTGTCGTGAGTACTGCAATGCGTGGCATGGTGATGGTGAAGGTGACTGCGTGGACATCGCAGCCCAGACAGAAGTCTGTACGCTTGGTGTGTTCAATCACGAGTGTATTTTTCTGCATGCGCAGATGAATGCGGTCAATTGCCTCTCGGGGTCCGCGGGCAGTCACACTGAAGCCGCTTCCCTGTTTGATGATGAGTGCATCGCTGTCTTCAGCTTGTACGGCATCAAAGTCTTTGGCGCCATATACCTGTTCCGCTGCAGGTCCGCGATTGACCTGCTCCATATTCCGGATAGCCATACCGCCCACGAATCCTGTTACAACGACTGCAACGACCCAGAATGCAAAGAGTGTCACAATACCTGCAGTATCGAATTGTTTGCGGAGATGAATGAGCGATGAACCAAACGTCATCAGGAGACCCAGCGGCACAATAATCAGAAATGCGCCAATCAGTACGTAGAGAAAATCCAGAGGTCCGTTCAGTACAACAGGCCCCATATGCAGGAAGGGGATGAAGCCTGTTTTGAAAGTCTGAATGGCTGCAATGATCAATAGCACGATGAGGATGCCGCCAATGGCAGTCATTATGCCCCCAATGAAGCGCAGAATAAGGGAGACAAACAGCCAGATAACTTTGCCGATACCGCGGATGAGACGCATGAGAGGAGAGCTATATGTATAATTTTTTTGATCATCATATGCCTTTTTCTCCTGCCATTCTTCCGTAACCGGAGCCGATCCATCTTTATTCTTGATACTACTGCCCCCGGATGCTTTGGCGGTCACCGTCGGATTGCCGTACACGCACAGACTGCAGGCACCCGATACATTTCCATCCACGGTGTCTGTGGCACTGATATGCGCAGCGCTCGCACCCGATACATCCACATGTCCGGTCTGTGCCATGAATGACCGTGCGTTCACACTGGATGCACCGATTGCCGTCAGATCAATCGTAGCCCCGGATCCGTTGATGGTACCCGAGGATGCTCCTTCAATATGGACCCGCAGTGTTGTTGCTTTTACCGTTGCGCGCAGTGCCGATGCGCCGACTGCACGGAGCTGCATTTCTTTTTCGGTAAATCCATTCACATCTGCGCTGCATCCGCCCGCTACATCCACTTCTGTGAGTGTTGGCAGCGTGATATCAAACGAGAGGCGCCTGAATCCGTTATAGAATCCCCACCACCAGCCGCGCAGCGGTTCAATACGCAATTGACCGTTATTCACATGCACTTCCGTGTGCAGCAATTCCTGCGGCGATCCGCGGACGGCTACAGAGCATTCTTTCCCTTCACGGATGTTGAGCCGGATGCCGCCGCGCGCGTAGATGGAGTGGAAGTCTTCGGTGTCGAACGTGTGCGTGGAGCGCTGTATTTTTTTTTGGAGCCCCGAGAGTGTCATGGGCTGACCCTGCATTTCCATACGTTCACTATGTGTTTTTGCGAGCGGCATTGCAATCCAGAGAATGATATAGGCCACGACCCCCACGCCGTGCATCAGTCCCAGCACCGCAAAGATCACGCGGACAATCACCGGATCAATAGTGAAGTAGGAGGCAATTCCCGAACACACGCCGGCAATCACTTTATCGTCCGGGTTCCTGTAGAAACGACGTGGTGCTTTTTTCGGGGAGACTTCTTCATCTGCAATCTTTTCAGGTTCTTTCTCCGTGTCTGATTCAAATGCTTCAAAATCTTCCACCGTTCCCATTTTTGTAATCAGGGCCTCCACATCTTTCAGTGTGACGGTCTGCTTACTCTTCTTCAGCTTCTCGGAAAACGTTTCTGCAATACGGCTTTCAATGTCGCTCACAATTTCATCGCGGTCGGCAAGATGCGCGAAATGTGAGCGGATACTCTGCAGGTAGTCGTCGAGGCGGGCATATGCATCGTCATCGACGTGGAACAGCATGCCGCTGATTTGGATAGACACAGTTTTCTTCATGACTGGAGAAGGGAAGAGATGGAGGAAGATAAAGAATGCCAATGGGTAATGAGCAGCTTGAGTGCGGCTTTGCCTTCTTTTGTAAGGGAATAGAGTTTCCGGGGCGGACCGCTCTTCGATTCCTCCCATGCATACTCGAGCATGCCGTCGCGCTTGAGTCTGCTCAGGAGCGGATAGATGGTTCCTTCCACCACAACCATCTCGATCTCTGCCAGTTTTTTGAGAATGTCCGGCGCGTAGATGGCGGGGGAGTGGTTGATAATCAGTAAGATGCGGAACTCAAGTGTCCCTTTCCGCATCTGTGCCTTTGTATTGTCGGTATCGAAACCCGGCGTCATGGAAAGAGCGTAATCTATAGTACCTTGCAATGCAAGCTACTATGGAGGGAAAATTTACAAATGATGACTATGCCTCATTTCTCTTGTGATTTTGCTACCATCTGAAAAAGAATGCTCGTAGAATCGTGGGCGATTCACTCAGTACTTCGTTATTCCTTCCTGCCCACTTCCCTATGAAACGCACGCTCGCCTCGGTGTCTCTTCTTGCAATTGTCTTATCTGCCTGCACATCATCGCCATCGGTGCCGACAGGCAGCGGTTCATCACTGTCTGCATCCGGTAGCACGAGCCAGGCTGCATCGGTGAGTATCAGCGCGTCTGTTGCTGCCGATTTCAGTACGTCCGAAGCCAAGAACATGGCGGATCTGGAGAAGGCATACGGTCTCAAGCTGAGTGCCGCTGAAAAAGCATTCCTCGCCAAGAATAAGTTCCTCGTGACAAACCTGCTCAATACCGGCATCCGCCCAAACACCCATGGCGATGTCAGCCGCGAGTTTGTGGATCTCTACAAACAGGTATCGGGATCGCATGATTACAAAGAGCGTACCCAGGCAAACAGTGTCTTTTTGAGTGCAGATGTCTTCTTCAACAGCTTCAATAACCTCTATGTGGAGCTCCTGAAAGAAATGGAGAACAAAGTATTCTTCGCATCCATGAAAGACCTGAGCACGCATTTCTACGATGCGGCAGTCAAGCAGCTGGCAAATGCAAAAACCGATGCGCAGAAGAAAACCTGGACCGACGTCCGCAATTACTTTGCCGTTCCTGCGGCAATCTTCTCGAATGCGGCAGAACCTCTGACCACCGAAGACTATTACACCAGTGCCGGACAGGCAGATCCCGCAAAGGTCCAGGCTGATTTTAAAGAGAAGGACGCGAAGGTCGATACCGTCGCAACTGTGAGTGCGTATGTGAAGAATCTGCATCTCGATGCAGAGAGTGAAAAAGCCGTTCTGGCCGATATTGCCACCATCTACAAAGCAGAAGGCAAAGCGGTTCCCGCGGTCTTCAAGAAAGAATTTGCCGATTACTACAAGCAGGAAGGAGTCGACTTCCAGGTGGATTTCTCCCAATTCACTCCGCGCGGCACCTACACCTCCAGCTCACTGCGCCGTCAGTATTTCCGCGGGATGAACTGGTATATCCAGATTCCCTTCTTTGTAAAAAGCCCGCAACTTACACAGAATGCCTTCGCTATCACCCAGCTCTTTGCGGAAAGTCCTGCCGATCTGAAGCGCTACAACCAGCTGGAAACCACCATCAACTTTATGGTGGGAAAGAGTGATGATCTCATGCCTGCCGATTACATGCAGGCGATGAACGCCGCCAAAGGAAAGTCCAATGAAGAACAGGCAATCAAAGACTATCTGGCCAACGCACATGATCCGGAGATCAAGAGTCTGGCCGCTTTCTACGATACAGTCGGAACACAGCAGACTGCGGATGTCGTCCTGAAAACCAAAGGCATGCGCCTCTTCAGCGGTAAGTTTATCATCGATTCCTACTGGACCGGTCAGCTCACACAGGGCGATGAAGCAATCAAGCCGGGTTACACCCAAAAACTGCCACCCATGGCATCTTCGTTGGAAGTGATGGCGCTTCTTGGTTCCGATTACGCAAAGAGTAAAATCCCCACACTCGATTTCTACAAGCCGGAAACATCCAAAGCCATTGATCAGGCGATGACAGAACTGAGTGCCAAGAATGCAACACTCGATACGGCCTACTGGAAGAGCAATATTTATACGAGCTGGCTCTGGACCATCAAAGGGCTGTTCTCCTTCCAGCAGGAACACAAGAAAGAATTGCCGGTCTTCATGCAGTCACCGCTCTGGGAGGTGAAAACCCTGATGACGGGAGCAGGATTCTGGACGGAACTCCGCCACGCCACCATCCTCTACGCCAAGCAGTCGTTTGCGGAACTGGGAGGCGGCCCCGGCCCGTGTGATGACCGCAAAATTCCCGATGCGCCCAAAGGATACATTGAGCCACAGCCGCTTGCGTATCAGCGTTTATCGGATACGGCAAAGCACCTCAAGCAGCTTCTGAATGCACAAGGGTACACGCTGCAGAATATGACCCAACTCGATACTTTTGTGACGATGATGGATGCAGTTCAGAGTTACACCACCAAAGAACTTGGGAACGCGGCACTGAAGGAAACGATCACGTCGCATCAGGAAACGGACGATAACGGAAAGACGTGCACGGTGTATGAAATTACAGACGGAAGCGATTGGGAAGCGCTGCGTACCGGCATTGTCGACAGTCTTGCGGCCGCTCTTCCCACTCCGACCGAAGGGCCGATCCTGACTGCCAAAGATCGTCGTGCTGCAGTGGTTGCCGATGTACATACAGGCGGTGATTCCCAGAATCCCACACGCATTCTCTACGAAGGAGTGGGTGTGCCGAATGTCATCATCGTTGCAGTCAAAGACGCAAACGGCCCGCGCTACACCCTGGGCTTCACGTATTCCCAGTATGAATTCACACAGCCCTATGGCGGCAACCGCATGACTGATGAAGACTGGCAGAAGAAGTTCTATAGAGGGGACGATACCTACGAGCCGTATACCTATACGCCGAAGAGCAATTGGCCAGCAGTTAACAGTTGGTATCTGCCTATCATGGATATCAAATAATGAACAAAAAATGTATTCAAGGCATCAGCGTCTCCGTACTCAGTATGGGGGCGCTTTTGCTGTCTGGATGCGGAAAAATTCCCGCTGTCACACTGTATCCAACTCCGTACGACACACCCCAAACATTCATGGAAGGCATCTACGCTGCGGATCACGATGTCACACCCCCTGCTGCTGCCTACAAGATTCGCGCAGTCATTGTTCCGCATCATCTCACAGCCACAAAATCCATTGCAGCCGGAATGGTCATGCTCAAAAATCAATCCTTCAAAAAGATTCTCCTTCTTTCTCCAGATCATTTCACGCAATGTCCGACAGTGCTTTGTACAACCAACAGTCTCTATCAGACACAATTTGGTGATGTAAAAGCTGTTCCTGCAGTCGTGGGAACGCTCATGCATTCATCTTTGGTCACAGTCAAACCAGGTCTCTTCACCAAAGAGCATGGTATCTATGCCGTGGTTCCTTATATCGCGCATTACTTCCCTGGAGTCTCCGTCACTCCGGTCGTGCTCTCGCAACGTCCCTGGAAGAATTCAAGCGGAGCCCTATTGGAAGCCATTCAGTCAGCATTGGATGATGATACTGTTCTGATGGTCAGCAGTGATTTTTCCCACTATCTTCCTCTGGCGGCTTCCAACGCTGCCGATGAAGACACTGCAAAAGTACTCTTCGGAAAAAATCTGGAGGGGATTGCTTCACTCAAAAATCCCTCAAACAGCGATTGTCCAAACTGTTTATGGACGCTGGCATCCATTGCCGCCAAAGAGGGTTTTTACAATCCATCAAGCGTCTTTCATACAAATTCCGCGGTTCTATTGAATAATAAAAGTATTCAAGAAACGACGAGTCACTTCTCGATGGTCTGGTATCAGAATGCAGCATTGAGTGGAAACAGCCTGACTGTTGCCGGCGATGTCACCATGACGCGTGTGAAGCGGACACCAAAACTCTCTCTTCCCATGCAGCGTTTCTGGTCCGGCAGTGGTATCCGTGTGGTGAACCTGGAGGGGCCGCTCCAGGTGGATTGTCCGGATGACCGTACGATGTTCAATTTCTGCAATCAGCAGGATTTATGGAGGGGAATGCGTTCGCTCGCAACACACTGGGGAATCATGAATAACCACATGCTGGATCAGCATGAAGAGGGTATAGCTGACACAAAAAACATCATTGCCGACAATCATGAAGTATTCGTTGGTGATCATATGGTCGATGCCGGCGCGTACCGCTTCATTTCTCTGACAGCTCTCATGAATCCGGTGCTGGATACGCCAACCTTGGATATTCCGTATCAGTACAAGCAGGTTATTGCAGAGTTAAAGAACAAGAACCCCAATAAAATGACCGTTGTGTTTGTGCACGAAGGGAAGGAGTACCGCGCTCTGACATCGGATACAGAAAATACCTACCTGCGATCATTCATCGATGCCGGAGCGGATGTTGTGGTGGCCGCTCATACGCATGTCGTGAGCGATATGGAAATTTATAAAGGAAAGCCGATTTTCCGTGGAGTCGGGAACTTTATTTTCGATCAGCACGATCAGGTTGTCACCTCCACCGGCAAGGCTATCCGCCTCCGAAAAACAAAAGATGGAATCGAATTTGAGAGCTTGATAGAGCGCATTTAATTGAGTATAAAATGTGTACATATAGAAAAATACCACGCTGAGCGTGGTATTGTTTCTTCTCTTATAGACTGAATTAAAAGAGCTTGTACCAGGGCAGAGCAGACGAGCTGGAACTCTGACGTGTATCGGAAGACATGGCAGAGGATGCAGATGCTGCACTTACCGGCTTCTTTTCAGGAGTTGTTGTAGGGGTAGACGTCGACGTTGTGGTCTGAGTGGTGGCAGCAGCCTTCGGTGCGGACTTCGCCTTCCACTGCTTCACGAGTTCTGCGTAGCTCTGGCTGGGGCGGGTGCGGATGTCATTGCCCAAACGATCAAGCATTTCGATAGCCTGACCGACTGTCACAGTGTGATCAAACGATGTAACAGTAAGGGGAATGGCCTTCGTATTTGCCAGCGCAAAGGCGTACGGCACGAACCAGGTATCGGTCATGTTTGCTTCTGCATAGGGAGCAAGTGCGTAGGCGCGGGCGATAATCTTCGATGCTTCCGCAAAGGTAACAACCTTATTCGGGTTGAAGGACCCGTCCTTGTATCCATGTGCGAGTCCGTCACGCATGGCGACACAGAGTTCCTTTGCGTACTTATGGGAGGTCGGCACATCGGTGTAGAGCAGGGTGAAAGTCGGGGGCAGGCTCGGGGCAATATCCCAGAAGCAGCTATCGATCTGCTCCTGTGTGTAGAGGTGATCCACCACCATGGCCGTGAGGGATGCGCGCGTCATGCTGCTGTTCGTGTCCATATCGGCAGGCACATCCAGCGGAAGAGTCATGCTGGAAGAGGTGCTTCTCTCTGTACTGGGGAGCACATTGGTAATAAACTTTGCAGATGCTGCAGGGGAGTAGATGACTCCGAGCAGGCCGGCCAGAAGAACGAGTCGTGACGATTTCATGGTGGAAGGGTGGAAAGAAAGTAGCTCATCGTACTACAAGACAGATCCTGCGCAAGCCTTAGGTGGATTCCTGTACGTTATACTTGTCGCCAATCCATTCCCTTCCTTACCCCTTCCTTTTTTTCTTTTATGAAAAAACAACCATTTTCCATTAAGCCGTATGTTGCGGAACTGATTGGGACGTTTCTTCTGGCTGCAGGAGTTGCAGAAACAATCGGTATCCCCGGTATCGGCCTCCCCACGGTCCTTGTTGCCGGACTGATTCTGGGCACTGCTGTCTACACAATCGGTGCCATCAGCGGTGCACACATTAACCCGGCTGTCACTTTTTCTCTCTGGAGTATTGGAAAAATTAAGACCAATGAAGCAGTCGGGTATGTCGTGGCACAGTTGCTTGGAGGTACTCTGGCGCTTGTTCTCCAAAGGAGTGCATACGCAGTAGAGCTTCCGTACAGCGCCATGAATGTTCCTGCAGTCATTGCCGCAGAAATGCTCGGTGCGTTCATTCTCGTCTGGGGCGTATCGTCTGTCGTTCACGGCAAAGTGCAGGACGCAGCAAGCGGCCTCACCATTGGTGCATCCCTCACACTGGGAGCCATGTTCGCCTCCATGGGATCGCTCGGGATCATCAACCCTGCAGTCGCAATCGGACTTGGAGTCTTCTCCCCAGTCTACCT
>CAYRQG010000005.1:11090-20768 GCA_964426345.1 uncultured Candidatus Peribacteria bacterium | reverse complement strand
TAGTGATGGAATCTGGCCGATTTTGGCAGGATTTGCGGTACTCTGCGCCCTCCTGCTGCGGCGTTTTTTGCTGCCGGATTTTTCGCGCTTCCCGCTGATGGCGACTGCTGTCATTATGAACTTTTTCTGTATAACCATTCTCGTCATGTCTGATGATGCCGTGTATCAAAGCAGGCATGTGAAGGTTGCTGATTTTCTGCTGATCATCCTTGTTACATATGTCATTCTGGAATGGATAGCGCCGCTGTGCCGATTGTCTCCACAGAAAAAACATGACTGACACAGCTGTGCATCCATCGCAGGTGTCGATTGTCGTGTTGAACTGCAACGGGTACGACGATGCCTGTGCATGTCTCCGCTCACTCCTGCGCTTCACATCACCCGATGCAGAGATTCTCGTGTGCGATAACGGATCTATCCGCAATGAAGCCGCGCTCTTTCAGGAAGAGTTTGGCGAAAGAATCCGGTATGAGCGTTTTGAAAAAAATCTGGGTGTCACCAACGGATTCAATGCTGCCATTGGTCTTGCCACCCGTCCGCTGGTTGTGGGGCTGAATAACGATACAGAGGTGACAGAGGGCTGGCTGGAACCATTACTCGATACGATGAAGGATGCATCTGTTGCTGCGTGTCAGCCGAAACTGCGCTCCCTTTTCGATCGCTCTTTCTTTGATTACAGCGGTGCCTGCGGCGGCTATCTGGATTGCTTCGGCTACCCGTTCACGCGTGGCCGGGTGATCGACACTATCGAAAAAGACAGCGGTCAGTACGAGCCGTGTGATATCCACTGGACCAGCGGTGCGTGCATGATGTTCCGGCGCGCGCTTGGGGAGAAGCACGGAGGGTTTCAATTGCTCGACGAAGTGAGTCTCTGCTGGCGATGGCGCAATGACGGTTACAAGATCCGGTCTGTGCCCGCATCGGTTGTGTGCCACAAAGGGGCGGTGCACAAAGACTATTCTCCGCAGCGTCGGTTTTTGTACCACCGCAATAACCTGCTGACCATTCTCTCGCTTGGGTCCCCGCTCCAGCTTCTCATCGTACTGCTGCCTCGCCTGATGCTCGAATGCGCGACCATTGTGTACTACCTCTGCGTTGGTCGTCCGTCTGCGGCATTTGCCGTTCTGCGGGCGTTGGGATCATTCTTTCTCCGTGCGCCAGCAGTCTTCCGCGGCCGTCCTGCGGCACTCCATCGGTCCACTCTGATGCCTGTCAGCATCATCTGGAATTATTTCATTCTGAGGCGCCACACCTTTCAGGAACTGCTGACTGCCTAGCCATTCCCTGCTACCATTGAGCCGATGACCCGTATCCTTCTCCATGGCGGCACCGTCCTCAGCGATGGCATTGAATCCAAAGACGATGTGCTTGTTGAGCACGGAAAGATTCTGGAGATTGACCGGTACATTGAAGAGTCCGATGAAACAATCGACGTGACGGGAAAACTCCTCACTCCGGGATTTATTGATTGCCATGTCCATTTCCGCGAGCCGGGACTGGAACAGAAAGAAACCATGAAGTCAGGTGCCGCGGCTGCCGTTGCCGGAGGAGTGACCACCGTGTGCGAAATGCCAAACACCATTCCTCCTACCAATACTGCCTCTGCATTGGCCGATAAAATCCGTCGTGCTGCAGAGATTAAAGATTGTGATTTCCGTTTCTTTTTTGGCATTACCCAGGAGATTCATCTGTCGACCCTTATCGAACTTTTGGAATCCACAGCAGAAGAATCCATCCGGCTCCGCAGCCGTCTGGCGGGTGTAAAAATTTATCTGGATCACTCCACAGGAGACCAAAAGATTGCCGATGCATTACTGGACCAAGTCTTCTCCGCCTGCGCCGCGCATGATCTCACTCTTGTGGCACACTGCGAAGATCCCTCTACAAATGCCCAAGCTGCAGCCCAGAACACACGTACGAACATTGCAGCCCATTCATTAGTCCGTCCCGCACAAAGCGAAGTGATTGCCATTGAGCGTGCCATTGAACTGGCTCAGGACCACGATACACGTCTGCATATCGCTCACCTCTCCACCGAAGGAGGAGTGGCCGCTGTGCGCGATGCCAAGCTCGAAGGAATCAACGTGACCTGCGAAGTCGCACCGCATCACCTCTTCCTCACTACAGACGATTACGAGCGCCTGGGAACGTTCGGGAAAATGAATCCGCCACTGCGCTCCCAGAAACACCGCTTTGCACTCTGGCAGGGCATCATCGATGGCATCGTTGATTGTATTTCCACCGATCACGCCCCGCACACGATCGAAGAAAAGCAGGCAGGTGAACCGCTCAAAGCGCCCTCAGGAGTGCCGGGAGTCGAAACCATGATCCCCCTTCTGCTTTCGGTTGTGGCCAAACACTGGCCGAATCCCGCTGAGCAGAATGCCCCGTGTCCGCCGCTCGAAATGAAAGATGTGATTCGTTTGTGCTTCGAAAACCCGAACCGTATTTTCAAGCTGGGAAAGCAGAGCATCGCCAAAGGTCACACGGCCGATATTGTCGTCATCAATCCCGAACAGGAATGGACCATCGACGCGAAAAAATTACACAGCAAATGCGGCTGGAGTCCGTTTGATGGATGGAGAGTGGTGGGAAAAGTGGAACGAGTTCTTTCCTCAAAGCGCTCTTCATGAAAAAGACGTTTGCGTCTGCCATTTTTTGAGCAGCATGCTCCTTTCGTCATTGCGATTTTTTATCCTGTTTTTGTGGCCGCATTTTTTATGTGATCGGTAAAAAGCAGACAGGCAAAATAATTCTTCTGGAGATTGTGATGATCGGTGCCGTGATGTATTTGGGAATGATGGGACTGGCGATTATTGATTGAGCATTCTAAAGCCGGGCCAGATCGATTCATTGATCTGGCCCTTTTGGGCTTTGTCGACAACTAAGGGATAGCGAATTTGGTGGCCTTTTTTTTAGGGAAGCGCACCCGGATGTAAGGACTCTCGGCCTTTTCTGCCTCCTGCTGGATCAGGATCTCGCCGCCCTTTTCTTGGGCAAGGGCCTCAAGTTCGCAGATTCGCGTGCGAACTGAATAGAAGTCGGTGCGGTTCATGTGAACCGTGAAGCTGTTGAACTTGCGAATCTCGTCAGTGAAAGAAATTTCACTCAGGTTCATCAATTGCGCTTGTTCTTCTCCTGCGCGTTCAATGAGGATGCGGCCCTTCTTTACCGCTTCAACAGACTCGTCGTTGCGAATAGATGACACGGTTTCTTTCGCTTGCGGCTGGCCTTCTTCGGCACAACCCACCAGACAAACAGTCATCACTGCACACATCAAAAGACACTTGTTCACGTCTTGTCTCCCAAAAGTTGCCTACAAAGTTAAGGATCAAATGATCCACATGATATTATACAATTTATAATTAATTTGTAAATAAAACAGAAAAAGCCCCGCTAACTTCCTAAAGAAGCTGACGAAGCTAATTCCTATAATCGTATTTACACTTCCACAAACAGAGGAATGACCATCGGTTCACGATCAAGCTTACGATCGAAGTACCGGTAGAGTGCCCCTGTCACCGCACGTTTGAATTCTTTGCGATCCGTGGTTCCCCGTCCCAGTTCTTCTTCGTATGTTTTTTTCGCGGTAGCAATCACCTCGCTGGTGATTTCCGTCTGTTCCGATCCGTAGATCAGTCCGCGGGTAATCACATCGGGGTCGCCGACCAGTCTCTTGCTTTCGCTGTAGACCTTGAAGAGCACCACGATGGCACCGGCTCCGCTCATGATCTTGCGATCCGTGAGCACAGTCTGGCCTTCGCCGGCAGCGCCGCGTCCATCGATAATGACATCGCGGAACGGAGCTTTCTGCTTGCTCTTGCGCAGGCTTCCATCGCCTTCAAACTCGAGGATTTCTCCGTTCGTAAGAAGGTGGATCTGGTTATCGGGGTATCCAATCTGCCGTGCGAGATCCGCGTGAGCGGCGCGCATGTGCGGTTCGCCGTGTTCGGGAATCACGTGGCGGGCGCGGACCAGGCGGTGCATCAGAAGGATGTCGTTCTGGTAACCGTGACCGGTGGTGTGGAGTGCAAATTCACTGTTGGTTTTTACCACTGCGCCTTTCAGGTACAGGTTATTGACGACCTTTGCGACCGCGCGCTCGTTTCCCACAATCGGATTGGAGCTGAGGATCACCGTATCGCCCTTCTTCACGTTCACGGCCCGGTGTGTACCGAGTCCCATGCGCGCGAGTCCGGCCATTTCTTCTCCCTGGCTTCCCGTGGTGATGATAATCACTTCGTCATCGCGCAGTTTCTCCATACCTGGGCTTGCTTTGCGGACAAGTCCGCGCGGCGCCTTCAGGTATCCGAGGTTCATGGCGATTTCGACGTTGGCTTCCATGCTGCGGCCGGAGAGGTAAATCTTGCGATTCGTCTCCTTGGCCACATCAATCACCTGCTGCACACGGTTGAGGAGGCTGGAGAACGTCGAGATGATGACGCGCCCTTCTGCTCCCGTAATGAGGCTCTTGATGGTCTGTCCGATTTCCCGCTCACTCTTGGAGTTGCCGGGTTTCGTGGCATTGGTGGAATCCGCGATGATGGCGAGCACGCCCTTCTGTCCGAGTTCGGAGAGACGCTGGAAGTCTGCGGGCGGTTCGTTCATCGGCGTTAAGTCGAACTTGAAGTCTCCGGTATGCAGAATGGTTCCGTACGGAGTGTGCACAGCGATTGCTGCGGAATCCGGAATGGAGTGCGTGACACGGAGGAATTCGACCTGCACTTTGCCAAAGACCACTTTCTGGCCGTAGGGCACAACGTTGGACTTGGCTTTGCTGGTGATTCCTTCTTCATCGAGGCGCTTTTTCACAAACGCCATCGTGAGCTTGGTTCCATACATAGGCGGGAAGTGCAGCTGCGGGAGTAAGTGTTGCACAGCGCCAATGTGGTCCAGGTGACCGTGCGTAAAGAGCACGGCTTTGATCCGGTTCTCGCGTCCCTTGAGACACGTCATGTCCGGAATCAGATAGTCGATACCCAGCATATCTTCGTCCGGGAACTGAAGTCCCAAATCAATGATGTAGATATCGCCATCCACTTCGATCACAAAACAGTTGCGTCCGACCTGTTCAAATCCACCGAGTGGATAGAGCTTGAGGCCGCCGCGCTTGCCGTCGACGGAAATGGTAGGGCGCGGTCCGACCTGCGGACGTGCCTGCTGAGGGGGGCGCTGGCCCTGTTGCCGCTGATTATTCTGCGGACGTTGTCCTCCCTGAGGACGCTGCTGCGGAGCGCGAGCTCCTGCCGGTGGTGTTGCAGGGGTATTCTTCTGAGGGCCAGAAGCCCCTGCAGGCTGCTGTCCGTTTTTGGGTCGATCAGTGTTGGTCGCGCCCGGGGTACCAGCGACATAACGCTGCACCCAATCTTTCACCGTTTTCATAGGATGATTGATATTGGTAAGTAAAAATAACTACCTTCACAGTACTCTTTCCCGCCATGGAAAGCAAGCTGTGCATTGTCACGACACCGACTTTTTGGCTACAGATCAATGTTTTTTTCTCTGAGAAATTTGTTTTACACCATTGACACCTCATAAAAGATACAAGAGACAAGATAACAAGAGACAATCAAGATTGAAAAAAATATAAAACAAAAAGTAATTGGATTTTGTTTCCTTTTCTACTTTGATTGTTTCTTGCGTCTTGCTTCTTCGTTTTCAAGAGCGTTATAAATTCACGTGACCAATCTCCTTCAAGTCGCTACCCTGTCTTACCGTATGGATGTCTCGGTTCGCACAGGACAAACACGGGCACTCAAAGACATGTCACTTGTCTCGCTTCCTTTTGAGTCACTTCAAAAAGAGCAGGTGTGCTTGCTGATGGAAGTAATGGGCAATCCGGATCAGTCCAAAGTGATTGAGCGCGAATGTGAATCGATTGTGAAGCATGCAATTCTGGAAGCAGAAGGTGGAGCTGCCGAGCGTTTGGATAGCGCACTGAAGGAGATGAATGGTTTGCTAAAAGGAATGCTCCTTTCGAATGCAGTGCAGGACATCCACATGATTATTGCCATTATGGATCGCGACGATGTGCTCCATGTATCGCACGCCGGACGTGCAGAGGGATACTTGGTACGCAAAGGAATTGCGAGCCAGATTACGGAGTACAGCGGCAAGCCCACACCTGCCTTCGTACACATTGCCAGCGGACAGATTGAACCCAATGACATGCTTGTGTTCTCCACACAGCGCCTGCTTCGTTCCCTCACGCCGGCACAGCTTGCAAAGATGGCAGGGAACCGCGACACCGCCATCGATATGCTGGAGAGGACGCTTGAAACCGATAGCGAACACGCGGCACTCGCAACGATCGACTTTTCCCCTGCAAACGGACGCGTCTTTACAGAAGAGCCACTCAGAGGCGTGGATGATGAGCCGCGCCGCACCCCGCCAAATCGGCGCGGTCAGCCGGCTCCATCGCTTGTCAGCCGACTCGCGTCCTACCTCCCCTCCGTCGATACCCTGCGCTCCTTTGTTCCCTCTGCAGCAGAAGTCCGCTCGCATCTGCCGTCCAAGGAGGCAATGTCGAGCGTGAAAAAGAGTGTGGCCAAAGGCGGAGTATCCTCACTGTCCGTTGTATCGACCATCGGCTCCATGAAGTGGGTGGGGACCGTGCAGGATTTCTTCACGGGACTCGTGGCCGATTTGCATCACCCGAAGCGCAAGAAGCGTGCGCACCTCCTGCTCCTGGCAAGCGCACTTGCCGCACTCGTCATCATCTGGGCTGTGGTGCATCTTTTCACCAGCAGCCAGCGCAGCAAGACCCGCGCTGATCTGGAAGCACTCGTCACGCAGATCAATACCGAGATCCAGACCGCCGACAACCGCCACATCATCGGTGATTCCGATGCAGCCAATGCCATTCTGGATAACGCTGCCGAACATGCCAAGCAGGTGATGGACAATCAGTCCGGACTCTTCCGTCAGGAGGCGTTCAATCTGCTGGAGCGCATTCAGAGCAAGAAAGAAGAAATCAATAACATCGTCCGCATCTCGCCGCGTTTGGTTGCAAACCTGGCCGGGAATACGCCAAGTGTTCAGGCCACCGGTATGATCGGTCTGGGCGATGGTGAATTTATGGCGTTCGATAAATCCAGCGCATACCACGTGCTTCTGAACTCCGTGGAAGATCCACACCGCATTTCCGATGACGCCAGTATCATTGACGGTGCATCCTTTGATCGTTTCCAGTCCCAGGTCTTTATTGTGAGCGGCAACTCGGTGGTGGAATGGCAGAATGGTCAGGCCATCAGCATGAAGACCGATGATCCCAAGGGGTGGGTCACAGGCCGCGCGATTGCTGCCTATCTGCGCTTCCTCTATGTCCTCTCTCCGGAGAACAAGCAGATTTACAAGTATGAGCGCCTGAATAACCGCTACGGTGTGCCGGTGGAATACAACGTGAACGGCGATCTCTCCAAGTCGCTCGACTTCACGATTGATGGCAGTGTGTTCGTGCTGAATGAAGGTGGAACAATCCTGAAACTCTTCCGTGGCGAAACGCAGCCGTTCGTAGTGCGTCAGGCTCCGGCAAACCTGCTCAAGGATGCGACCAAGATTTTCAAAGTGACCGACCGCAACTTCTATCTTCTCGATCCCACGCACGCACGCGTGATTGTGCTGAGCGACGGTGGTCCGACCGGCGAATCTTCGTATCTGAAGCAGTACGTGATTGAAGGACAGCAGGTGGGAACGCTCCAGGATTTGTATGTTGATGGCGACGAAGCGCACCTCTATGTGATGGATGACAAGCGTATCTACGTGGTGGATCTGAGCACGACAACACGATAACTCGTTATGGGTTATGAGTTATGGGGATGGAATTCTTTTTTATTATTTCTTCTCGTTTTGCGCACGTCGCAGACTGCTTTTATGAATGTGTGGTTCGAAGGCAGGCAGGCGTTCGGTTTTCCAGGGGAATGATGCGGGATCTGTATTGGGCGGAAGTTTCTGATCGTATCCCAGCAGAATCAGATCAGGATTGATCTCGCGGACGGGTTTCAGGAAATCGGTGGCATCACCCAGAATGACGTTGGCGCTCGGGAATGCATCTGCAATCGCCTGCCGCCGCATGTCTTCATTCTGCAGTGCCGCCCTGCCCTTTAAACGTTCTACGTTGCGGTCCCGCCCCACAATCACCCAGAGTTCGCCATTTACGCTCTGCGCACGCCGGAGGGCCTCCGAAAGAAGGAAATGATGCCCCGGGTGCAGGTCGTCAAAGGTGCCGCTTACGAGAATGCGCATGTGTGCAGTATAAAGTACTAGAGCGAGGGAGTAACGAGTGGAAGAAAGAAGTTATGAGTTATGAGAATATGAGTATTTGGTGCATTTGGTAGATTCCAGTGCTCATAACTCATTACTCATATTCCCATAACTCGCATTTTCCGCTATACTGATACGAAACATGCACATCCTCCAACGCCTCCAACGTCTGCCCTTTGTCCGCAATCTCTCCGGTGCGTTTGTGGGTGCTGTGATCGCGCTGGTGCTCTATGGCGTTTATAATATTGGCGCCACTGCTGTTGCCGCATTGATCCCGGATACCAGCCGCGAAGAGCATGCAGCGCAGAAAGCGCGTGATGATAAATTGATTGAGACAGCTCTGCGTGCAAAGAGGATTGCAGAAGAGCTACACTGAGCGGCGTATGTTCGCCGTGCTCTCGTCACCTTCTTTCTCCATTCCCCTGCTCGCCATCCTCGGATTGGTGTTTGGCAGTTTTGGAAATGTGATTGTCATGCGCATGCCCGAAGATAAAAGTATCAACGGACGCTCGCACTGTCCGCACTGCAACCGCACCCTCACGCCGATTGAATTAATTCCTCTCATCAGCTTTCTCATTCAGCTCCGCCGCTGCCGCGGATGTGGCGTTATTATCTCGTGGCAGTATCCGCTCGTCGAAATACTTGGAATGATTCTCTTTGTGGGTGCCGGCGCTCTTGTGTCCTTCAGCTTCTTCCCCGCTCTCGCACTTGCCATTGCACTCTGGTCCATGCTGGTGATTGGCATTATTGATGCACGCACGCAGCTCATCCCCGATGTGCTCACACTCATTCTGGGTATCAGCGCACTCACGTATCACTTCCTATTGGGAAATATTCAGTGGGGAGGCGCGATTCTGGCGCTTGGATTTTTTGGACTGCAGTGGTTAGTGAGTCGAGGGAAGTGGGTAGGAAGCGGTGATATTCTTTTGGGTATTGCACTGGGGCTTTTGGTGGGTTCCTGGCAGCAGATGATTGTGATGATGATGGCTGCGTATATTTTTGGCGCATTACTTGTATCGGTACTCCTTGGATTGGGACGTATGACCCGCACGCAGAATATTGCCTTTGGTCCATTCCTGGTTGTGGGGGCGCTTATTTCCATTTTGTGTGGGGAGAGGATTTTGAGTGTGGTGTGGCCGATGTAAGTGTCATCCTGAGCTCGTCGAAGGATGACCTCGCATGTCCTCGCCGGACGGGCGTTCCTTTTTGTCCGTGCCACAAAAAGAAACCAAAAATGCGGTCCGGCCAATTGCCCTCCCGCCTGCCCCTTCACCCTCCGTGGCCGGACACCACGCCGATGGGCGATTGGAATTGCTGAAGCAATTCCGGAACGGAATTTTCTTTTTTTATTCCTGAAAGCTAGAAGCTGAACCCTGGCGAGGAGAGGGTTCTTCCGTCAAAAATCCACAAAAAAAT
>CAYRQG010000005.1:9973-11080 GCA_964426345.1 uncultured Candidatus Peribacteria bacterium | reverse complement strand
GCACAAATCGGTTAGCCCGATGATGTAGTGTCAGTCTGATGACTGGATTACCAGTTCCCGCTGCTGATGACTTCTATTCTCGTTATTGGAGGACAGGAGTCATCAGCAAGAGATACAGTGCTGACAAGCCCAATTCTATGGTTTTTTGGTGATTTGTCAACTATTTTTAACGCTGTTTCTCCCTCCTAAACTGCCCTACACTGCCGTTCTACCAGGAAACCCATGAAAACAGTCGCTTCCAACCGCCGGGCACGCTTTGAATACGAGATTCTTGAGACAATCGAGGCGGGGCTGGTTTTGACTGGTCCGGAAGTAAAGTCCTGCAGGTTGGGGCACATTGATTTGAGTGGCGCCTATGTGTCCTTTTTGCACGATAAGCCTTCACTCAAGCAGTGCAAAATCTCTCCGTATCCTTTTGCTTCCGCTGCAGAAAACCTGATGCCGGGACGCGATAAAGCGCTTCTGCTCAAACAGACGGAAGCCGAGAAATTGCAGACCATGTCGGATCAGAAAGGAATCAGCATCATTCCCCTGGAAGTGCGTGCGGGAAAATATATTAAGGTGTTGCTCGGAATCGGGCGCGGGCGAAAGACGATTGATAAGCGAAAGGTGATTAAAGAGCGTGATATTAAAAAAAGATTGCAGAAAGGATTAGAAATTTAAGGACATAGGAAACCCGGTGTCGTTTATAGACACCAGGCTTCGCTCGTTGTTGCAATCGTCATCGTTTCGCGTCGGCTAGGCAGCGCGATTTGCGTGTACGCCGTCGATAAGCTTCTGCATGGCTTCAGGCGTTAAGGTGGCCTTCTTGTCGTCCTGGCAGAGGAGGTGAACCACTTTGGTCCGGTTGTCCAAGGTCATCCCCACATCCTGCGTGCCCTTCATTGCCCGCTCGATGGAGAGATAAGCAGCCTCATACTGACACTGGAAGATCGCCTCGCCCGAGTCGGCTGCAGGGTGAATAAAAATCTGCAATCCGATGAGGAGGGTCTCGGCCAGATCCTTCCCTTTGGGCCGGACGGTGAACTGGATGACCGCCCGTCCTTCGAACTCGTTGCTCTTGGCGTCGAGCCCGAACCATAGTCCGTAACGCACTCCCCGGATCTG
>CAYRQG010000005.1:9481-9963 GCA_964426345.1 uncultured Candidatus Peribacteria bacterium | reverse complement strand
CACGGCGCGGCCGCAGGCATATTGCGCCCATGTCCACATTTGCACTGCCTGATTGAACTTGCGCATGTCCACGGTCGGGGACATGAGTGTCCAGGGTCGGACGGCGTAGCCGGGGCCGAGCAGGGCAAGCAGTTTCGTGTGATGATCAACCTGGTTGATTAAATCAGACGCGAAATTCGCCGCCGCAAACCCGGTATTTGATTGGATGACAGCCGTCGTGTGGGCCAGGTTGTTGTCATCACCTTTCGCTGGATTTACCACGATGTGTTCACCGATCAAAATCCCACCTGTTAACAATGTACTCAACGATTTCATTCCCAATTCTCCTTGATGTGACGCAGAAAGCGTCCGGTTAAAATGGCGAACCGATTGGTCGCCGACAGTTGCACTCTATTCTCTTCTAAAGTACAGAGTGCAGCCGTCGGGTTCCGATTGCAAAAGAGCGATCCCAAATCCGTAGATTTGGGCGCATATAATGACTT
>CAYRQG010000005.1:4903-9471 GCA_964426345.1 uncultured Candidatus Peribacteria bacterium | reverse complement strand
TTCTTACTTTCAGCTTTATAGACGTGAATAACG
This sequence comes from uncultured Candidatus Peribacteria bacterium, assembly GCA_964426345.1. Classification (GTDB taxonomy): domain Bacteria; phylum Patescibacteriota; class Gracilibacteria; order Peribacterales; family Peribacteraceae; genus CALREJ01. The sequence goes on along the minus strand of CAYRQG010000005.1, from coordinate 9,438 downwards.
CCAAACTATCTTCTATAGTGGCGCGTATGTCCCTCCTCCCACCCCAAATCACCCGCACTATCGAAGAGTTCCAGAAGCTTCCGGGCGTCGGTGCAAAGTCGGCGGAGAGATTGGTGTTTCATCTGCTCAGAAGTTCGCGTGCGAATCCCGAATCACTCGGAAAAGCATTGATCGAACTGAAGCAGCAACTGCGTTTTTGTCGCGAGTGTCAGATGGTCACCACCAACGAACGCTGTGCGATTTGTGAAGATCTGAGTCGTGACAAGAGCATGATTCTGGTGGTGGAAGAACCGCTCGAAGTGGTGGCGTTTGAAAAGACATCGTACAAAGGGGTGTACCACGTGCTACATGGAGTGCTCTCGCCTATTGATGGTATGGGTCCCGAACAATTGAAAGTGCGCGAGCTGATTGAACGTGCGCGCAGTGGCGGTATCACAGAAATTATTATCGCAACGGATCCGGATATCGAAGGAGAAGCAACAGCGACGTATCTCCGTGAGCAACTCAAAAATATTATTCCGAGCATCACACGCCTGGCACATGGACTTCCCATGGGTGCTGATATTGAATTTGTGGATCAGGTCACCTTGAAACAGGCACTGGCCGGACGACGGAGTCTATAAAAACGGCCCCTTGCAGGGCCTGGGTTTCTTTCTTCTTCTCCGCAGCTGCAATGTTACTTTTTTCGTCGGCGGGTCTTTTCTGATGAGAATAATCCCCCAGAGTACGCTGCAAACAGCAAGCCGGTGATCATAATGATCAGGCTCCAGCGGGAATCCCACAGGGTATTGCCCGCGTGACCACTCTTCCCCAACAGTGCCGAGCCCGACAACATGACCGCAGCGCCCACAAGCATTCCCAACAACTCGCAAAATCGCATGTCATTCTCCAAAGAAAGGACCAATCAGCACACTTTGCGCTGATATATTACTATAATACAATATGCTAATAATTGGTCAATTGTACCCATCGCCTCCCCTCTCCACTGCCCCCATTGCGAAAATAGGGCAATTTTGCTATACTAAGAAGAAATATTTCGCAGACACATGCCAAAAGAAAAAGACACATCCACACCTGCAAAGAAGGGCAAAAGACTCCTCATCGTCGAAGATGAGAGGCCTTTGGCGCACGCGCTCGAACTCAAAATGATGCACGAGGGATACGAGACACATGTGTCCTCCACAGGTGAAGACGGACTGAAGGAAGCGCTCACCGGAAAGTATGATCTCATTCTGCTCGATCTGATTTTGCCGGGCATTGATGGCTTCACGATTTTGAAGGAACTCAAAGAGAAGAAATCAAAAACACTGGTGATTGTGCTCAGTAATTTGGGACAGGATGAAGACCGCAAGAAAGCAGAAGAGTACGGGGCCAAACAGTACCTCGTAAAATCCAACGTGCCGCTCGCAGACATTGTGAAAGTGGTGAAATCCATTTTGTAATCTACAGCTTTATTTTATTCATCAATAAAAAGAAAATTCCAAAACCCCATCACTCATAACTAATAACCCATAACTCGTATGGCTCTCTCAGACGCAGAACTCGGCAAACTTCTTCTGGACCTGAACTACCTGTCTGCAGAAGACGTGAAACGTGCGGAGACGCATGCGAAGGCGCACAGCATGACACTCAAAGATGCGCTTACAGAGCTGGATCTCCTGAGCCAGAACATTTACGAAAGTGCCATCGCCGAGTATTGCCACCTGTCGTACTACGATCTCTCCACCACTCCCCCTGTTGCAGAACTCGTGGCGTTGCTCCCGGAAGATATTGGGCGCAACTACAACGCGATTATCGTAAAACAGGATAAAGACACGATTACAGTGGCCACCTCCGACCCGACGAATAAGTTTTTGGAAGAGGCGGTCCGCACAAACTTCGGTCAGACGATTGCGATTTTCCCGGAGAAAGAAAGTGCCGATAAAAAGACCACCTCCCGCAAAGCAGCTGCGCACTTCTCCTTCACGAAGGCGAAAGAGGAGCGCAAGAAATACACGGGCAAGATTGAGTTTGCATATACATCCCGCAAGGCACTTGAAGCGTTCTTCGTCCAGTACCGCAAGCCGCTTGCCACACGCTTCCAGCAGATTATCGACGAGAACAAAAAAGTCGCTCCGGAAATTCTGGAAGAAATTTTTAACGATGCGATTGGACTCCGTGCGTCTGACATCCACTTCGAACCGCAGGAAAAAATTGTCGTCGTCCGCTTCCGCGTGGATGGTGTGCTGCACGAAGCAGGACGCATTCCGAAGGAATACTACGAAGGAGTGGTGAACCGTATGAAGATTGCATCCAACATGCATATCGACGAACACTTCATGGCCCAGGACGGTGCCATCCGTTACGACACCGGAAACGGAAACACCATGGACATTCGCGTGTCCATTGTGCCGATTGTCGATGGAGAAAAAATCGTGCTGCGTCTTCTCTCTGAATACGTACGCTCGCTCACACTCGCGGATCTCGGATTTTCCGAAGAGCACCGTGCAGTCCTGGAGCGTGCCAGCCACAAACCGTTCGGTATGATTCTGACCACCGGTCCGACAGGATCTGGTAAGTCCACCACGCTCTATGCGCTCCTGAAGCTGCGTAATCACCCGGATGTGAACATCAGTACCATTGAAGATCCGGTGGAATACAAAGTGCCTGGTATTAACCACATTCAGGTGAACACCGAAACCAACCTCACCTTCGCGAATGGTCTGCGCGCCCTCATGCGTCAGGACCCGAATATTATTCTCGTGGGAGAAATCCGTGATGGAGAAACGGCGAGCATTGCCGTGAACGCGGCACTGACTGGTCACCTCCTGTTCTCCACTCTCCACGCCAACGATGCCGTGACCTCCGTTCCCCGCCTCCTCGAAATGGGCGTGGAACCGTTCCTCTTGGCATCCACACTCGAAGTGGTGATTGCCCAGCGCCTTGTGCGCCGCATCTGTCCGAACTGTCGCTATAGCTACACCGTCACATCCGGAGAAATCCCCAAGCTCTTCCCGAACGCCGCGAAGTTCTTCGAAAAGAAGAAAAACATTCTGCTCTATAAAGGAAAGGGATGTGAGGCGTGCGGAGGAATTGGGTACTCCGGTCGTATTGGTATCTACGAACTTTTGATTATTACCCCCGAAGTGGAGGAACTGATTGTGAAGCGCTGTTCCAGTGCCGAGATTGAAAAGACAGCGCGCAGCAAAGGAATGCGCTCCCTCTTCGAAGACGGATTCGACAAGATGCTTGCCGGAGCCACCACGCTCGAAGAGTTGCTTCGTGTCGCCAGCCCGCCACCTGCCCCCGCTCCTCATGTTAAAGAAAAAGCAGAGTAATGCTGTCCCCCTAAACGGCATGCATCCCGGACGTGTCGACCTGGTCGATATGCTCCGTACGGTGGCGCCGTTTTTGTTCGGGAAAAAGAAAGTGGAGCGCAAACCCACAGTCCGTATTGTCAGTGCAAAGCCGACAGCCACCAAAAAAACAAAAAAGACGAAGGCAAAGCCTGCACGCAAAGCAGTCAGCACCCTCACCGCTACAAAAATCACCAAAGAGGCCAAAAAGACTATCAGTGCATCGAAGACGATTGATCCGTTGCCTGCTCCGGTAGCAATCAAAGAAGAGCAGCCCAAGGGAAAAATCATCGTTGCAAAACCGGAACAGGCAATGAGCCAACGTGAAATGCTCGCCGAAAAAGAGGCGCTGCTTTCCGAGGAAGGATTCATGTCGAAGGTCCTCAAAAGTGCTCCCGCAGGATCTGCTCCCATTGAAAAGCGCAGCTTCTGGGGCACACTCTTCCAGAGAGTCGCCAAAGACGACGTGATGAAACTGGTGCAGGGAGGACTGGATCTGAAAGACGATAAGTTCCTTCAGCGCGTTCAGCAGAAGCGATCCGATTCAGTTGTTGGCACAGCTGTCGATGATCCGAATGCTCCTCCTCCACCGGATCTGGGAATCAATCCCACCGCGTCTGCCCTCGAAAGTTTTGCCGCAGGCAAAGAGGTGGCATCGAAAGAGCCTGTAAAAGGAAAGATCATCACCGCTGCTGAACTGAAGAAGGAAGCGCAGGCTGCCAAAGATGCAGCTGCCCGCAGCGTGGAAGAAACGAAGAAAGAAATGAAGGAAGAAGAGAAGCAGCAAGCTGCTGCTCCCGCATCAGCATTGCCGAAGAAAGAAGAGCCGGCTGCTCCCGAGGTGCCACACAAGAAAATCCAGCCTTTTAAGGCAGCCAACGGATTCCAGAAATTCAGTGCTGCCATTGAACACTTCGGCATGGGCAAAGAGCGCATGCAGTTCGTGGAAAACCTGGCCACCATGCTGGATGCCGGACTGCCACTGGTGGAAGCGGTGCGCACGCTCATGGAAGAGACACGTAACAAAGGATTCAAGAAAATCCTCGCACGCATTGTGGACAGAGTGGAAAATGGTATTCCGCTCTGGCGCTCCATGGATGCAGAAAACCTCTTCTCGCTCCATGCCATCGCGCTCATCCGTATTGGTGAAGAGGCAGGAAACCTGGCCAAGAACATGCAGTACCTGGCGGCGCAGGAAAC
>CAYRQG010000005.1:0-4893 GCA_964426345.1 uncultured Candidatus Peribacteria bacterium | reverse complement strand
ACGCGCTTGTGCAGAAAGTGAAGATGGCCATGATCTATCCGTCCATTGTGGTCACCTTCATTTTCATTATTGTGATGGGACTCGGAATGTTCGTGCTCCCGAACCTGATTGGCGTGCTGACGTCGCTCAACGTGCCGCTTCCGTTCATCACCCGTATGGTGATTGCTTTCAGCGATGCGTTCTCCAAGCACGGTCTTATCATTTTGCCGGGATCCATTGGCGGCATTATTGTCTTTATTATTCTGGCCAAGTACACGCCGCTTAAAGTGGCGGTCCAGTGGGTCACGTTCCGCATTCCGGGTATCGGATCGCTGCTGCGCTCTGCAACTATTGCGCGCTTTGGTGTGATTCTCGGTGGTCTCCTGCAGGCCGGTGTGCCGGTGGTGGATAGCGTGCAGTCACTGGTGGAGGTGACACCGATTCTCGTCTACAAACATTTCTACGAGAAACTGCGTGATCACATCACCATTGGAGATTCGTTCGCAAAAAGCTTTGCGACGATCAAAGGCAGTCAGAAAGTCTTGCCCGTTTCCGTGCAGCAGTTGGTCATTACCGGAGAAAAGTCCGGTGCGCTTGCAGTCATCATGTTGAAAATTGCCGATATTTACGACAAAAAAGCGAGCGAAACAGCGCAGAAGCTGCCGGTGATTCTGGAACCGATTCTGCTCCTCATCATTGGATCACTCGTGGGAACCATCGCGTTTGCGATCATCGTGCCGATCTACTCGATTGTGGGAAGCGTGGGACGCTAATAGTTAGGGGTTATGAGATATGAGTTATGGGGACGAGCCCTTCTTTCAGAGAATGAATTGGATAATGGTCAAGACATTTTGACATATCCTGTGTCTACGATAGCTGCATGAAACGTCCTGCCTTCACTCTCGTTGAAATGGTTTTGGTGCTCGCCATTCTTGGTATTGTGGGAGCCGTGACGATGCCCATGTACCGCGATTATCAAATCCGCAATGATTTAAATGTGGTGACCGAACAGGTGACGCAGGGATTGGCGCGGGCACGTTTGCTTTCCGCATCGTCCAAAAATGATACGGGCTGGGGTTTCTATATTCCGGCGGGCACGCTCTACAAAGGGCTTTCGTATGCACAGCGCGATCCTGCGTTCGACGAATGCTATCCCATGCCGTCCACCATCAAAACAACAGGCCTCTTTGATGTCTCGTATTCCAAAATCAAAGGCGTCCCCAGTGCAACAGGATCGATCACGCTCACCACCATCAACAACGATCAGCGCACCATTCAGATTGAAGTGCAGACCAAAAATATTGCCGTTGTGCAGGGGGACAATCTGACCGTCTGTCATCAGCCGGGCACAGCTGCACAGCAGACGATGATGATCCCTGATTCCGCATGGCCCGGACATCAGAATCATGGAGATACATTGGGTGTATGCACAGGTGTTGTCGCTTCCAGCAGTGCATCATCACAGCGCAGCAGTAGCAGCAGTGCCGCCTCCAGTGCAGCAACAGCCTGCACCAACCGCTTCTCCGTTGCGTCCGACGGGACAGTGACGACCACCGGCCCCCTGAGTGTGATTTTCCAGTCCCTGGGTGGGCAGTTTGGCTACGGCAACGGTGGCCCGGCGGTTCCTGTGTATGTGTCGTATTCCAAAAAAGCCAATGGAACCAGTGCGCAGAATCTCTTTGGAGGCAATGCAATCAATGGCACAGGAGGTGCAACGCAAACCGTCAGCGGCTTTAAAAACAACGACAAAGTCGTGCTGAAATTCCATGCGTATTACACAAGTATTGGATGGCTCACGTACGACAACACAGTGGTGAGTAACGACACGACGGGATCGGTAAAAATTCTGAAGAATGGCGATTTGGCCCCCACTATTCCCGGCTCCAGTGGACAGCAGAGCGTGTCCTCTCTGCTCGCTCCCATCACCGTGAACGGCCGCATCAGCATTGGGCAGTACGATCTCGTCATGCTTGCGGACTTCAATTACGAAACCTGCCACACCTGTGCCGAGTCCGATTTCCAGGATGGCATTGTGCTGGTGAAGTTCCAGCAGCCGTCATGCTAGGCGGTGGATAAGCAGGTTGCAGGATTTTCTGCCACCTGCCTTCCTACAACCTATCTATCTGAGGTACTCTGTCTCTCCGTATGAGACTCTTCCCTCTGCGGTTCCACAAACGTCCGGGTTTCCTGCTGATGGAAGTCATGTTGGGCATTGCCATTTTCAGTATCTTTTTGTCGGGCCTGGGCATGACGCTCATTTACGGTCAGGAAAACACCATCAACGCCGGCGATCGTACACGCGGTGTGTATCTGGCATCACGCAGTATGGAAGCGGTGCGCGCTATTCGCGATGCATCATTTTCATCTGTCACGACCGGTACAAAGGGCATATGGATCAACCCAGCAACCGACAAATGGGCCTTCACCGGCTCCCAGGTGACAGTGAGCGGGGCGTACGTGTTGAGTGTGACAGTGTCTTCCAAAGCCAGCGACTGGATGGCGTTTACCGGCACCACTACCTGGAAACACGGATACAATCGCGCGGGAGCCATCCGGTTGACCGGAGAAATCACCGACTGGAAATCGGCAAAGAGCATTGGGAACTGGGCCAGTCCCACACTGGAAGGAAGTTACAATGCGGGTGGAACGCCGCTTTTTAATAAAGCCGCCGTGGCTGGCAATACGGCGTACGTCACCTGCAACGCATCGAACGGACTCTACATGATTGATATTTCAAATACCGCCAGCCCGTCGCGCATTGGAAGCAGTTTTTCCATCGGCTACGCAGCTACGGGAGTCGCAGTGCGCGGCAAGAGGTTGTATGTGCTCACGGCTGATCCGAATGCGGAACTGAAGGTCTATAACATTATTACTGCAGCATCACCAACGCTTGTGACCAGCTACAACCTTCCGGGAACGGCGCTTGGTACCAATCTGGCCATCGGCGCCAATGTGCTCTATGTCAGTGCAATCTACAATGCATCTCTGAATCACTATGAAGTATACGGATTCGATATCAGCAACAGTGGCAGTGTGGTATTACAATCAACTTTTGCCGATACCGATTCGATCAATGCTCTCGCCCTCAGTGGAACATCGGCGTATCTGGCCACATCGGTCGATGCAGCGGAGCTACGTGTGCTGAGCATTTCTTCTACCGGTGCATTGAGTGCCGCAGGTACATACAATCTGTCTGATCGCACCTGGAACGCGATGTCGATTGCGGTATCTGGTACATCTGCATTGATCGGCACACAGGCAAACACGCCGAGCCAGACCAGCATTCTGGAAATGGTACTGTTCGATATTGGTGACGGGGGTGGCATACCGAACGTGACCGGGCCGTGGTACCACGAAGGAAGCGGATCACTGTTGGGGATAGGGATGGATCCTTACGGGTGTTACGGATTTTTGGGAGCCAGTACCGGCAAGAAAGCATTTCAGGTGGTGAACATGCGCAACAAAGCGTCACTCCCCGAGCTCTATTCCTATAACTCCACGCTCGGTCTGGGGCGCGGCCTCACCTACGATCTCGTGCGTGATCGCGTGTATCTGCTTACCGATCAGGGTTTCCTGATTTTCAAACCCGCATCATCCGGCGGCACCTCTTGTCCATGATTCGTTCCCACTCCCGACCCGGCTATATTTTCCTCGTCACAGTGCTGATGATTGGAGTCATTGCGTCGACCACGCTGGTGTCGCTGCTGCTCCTTGGTTGGGCAGCCGAGCAAAACGGTGCACTGGTGGAGCATTCCCAGCAGGGATTGGAATACATGCAGACCTGTGCCGAGCGCGCGCTTCGCAGCTTGCGGTTGGACCCGACGTATGAGGGGGAAACACGTATCAATTTTGGCACGTCAGACAGCTGCTACATCCGCGTGATTGGCGGCAGCGGAAACCAGGACAGAACACTCTGCATAGAAGGGGTCAGCGGCAATACCACGCGCAGAATGGAATTGAATATCAAACGCCTCTTCCCTCTTGTGCGCGTTTCATCGTGGCAGGAAGTCGGAGCCTTTTCCCTCTGTCCCTGATGCGTCGCCTCTTCACCCGCAGGCCCGGCAGCACGATGATTGAACTGCTGATTTACATGGTGCTTCTTGCCATTGTAATGGGCATGGTACTGCCCCTTCTCTTCATGGCGTCGGAAGACCGCCTGTTGCAGCAAACCATTTCCGTGGTGGAACAAAACGGCACGCAGGTGCTGCAGGATTTGTCGCTGCGCATCCGCAATTCTGAACGTATTCTGCTGCCTCCCGCAGGAGAGACCGGATCGGTTCTTGTGCTGCAGACCGGATCGGGAGCCACCAATCCCACAGTGATCGGCTGGAGCAGCGGCGCCATTATGATTGTGGAAAATACGCACGTTCAGATCATTACATCATCGCAAATTGCAGTCTCCAGTTTTATGGTGACCAACACCTCCACGGCGGACAATCATCAGAGTGCGGAAATCGGATTTTTTATTTCGCGTACGACGCGTCTGCAGCAACCGCACTATTACCAGGAGTATTACCGGACCAACGTTGCACTTTTTCAGGATGACAGTGTGCAGAGCAATACGGTGACATGCCCCCTGCCGTACTGCTCTCCGGCAAATTTGTATCATTGGCAAGTGTATAACACGGACCTGAATCAATGTCTGGAAGCGGAGTTGGCGATGCACTGTCCGTAAAAAAGTTCCAGCGAGTCATGTTTCAACATGCAGTCAAGACGGAAAATATTTTTGTTGTATAGGAATTGTTACAATGATGTCCACTTCCAGAGCGGATCTGTATCCGTTCACTTCATTTCTCTCCCTTCTATTTTATGAGTTTCTCTGCTCTTCGAGCACGGAAAGGGTTCACGCTCATTGAACTCCTTCTCGTGATCGGCATCATTGCCATCTTGGCGTCCATCGTCATCGTCGCGATC
>CAYRQG010000004.1:19282-21257 GCA_964426345.1 uncultured Candidatus Peribacteria bacterium | reverse complement strand
TCTTTACCCAAAAATTCTTCGTACGTATCGAGCATCTGTTTCCATTCTTTCTCCGAGTTCATGCCGCCATTCGCTCTGGCGTGCATGTGGGAGATATCAACACAGGGATACAGCCCGAATTCTTTGCTGACAGTGAGTACTTCTTCCAGTGTGCCAAACTGCGTCTGCTTACCCATGGTTTCGTAGGCCAAATTCACATTGGGGAATAATGTCTTTTTGAATTTCAGAATATCGTCCGTGGCTCTGCGGACAGATTCCAATGCCTGCGCAGAGGTCTTGCCCTGATAAAACGCAGGATGAATACACACAGAGACCGCACCGGCAATTTGTGCCATCGAACACGCTTCCACAATTCTACGCTTGCTCGCTTCCAGTTTCTCGGGATCGTCGGCACACAGGTTGATGAAATAGGATCCATGCACCGTGAGGGCAAAGTCATGCTTTTCTGCAGTCTCTGCAACCTTCGCAACGTGGTCCGGATTTTTCGGCGTGGATTGCACCCATTCCATTTCCATCGCATTGATTCCAAGCGAGGCCGCGTAGGCGATTCCTTCAATGGTCCCGCTGGCTTTGGGAGCAGAGAGGGGAACGCCAGGTGTGGCAATACGCAGGGTCATAGGATGTGAAGTATAAGGAGAATATGCAAATTGAAAATGGAGAATGGAGGATGGAGAATAAATGGAATTCTTTTTATTATTTCCTGATTATTCACATCGTCTTTCCGAAGGAAAGTAAGCATAATTCTCCATTCTCAATTCTCAATCCTTCATTAAGATAGTCCCATGCCGCTGACGAAAGAGATCATCGATGCCACCCTTGCACTGCCCTATGGTGAACACGCCTATAAAATTGTCGAAGGCCTCACCGATGCGGGTTTCGACACCTGGTGGGTGGGAGGCGGCGTCCGCGATATGCTGATCGGGGAGATTCCACAGGATATCGATATTGCAACGGCAGCGACCCCCGAACAGATACGTGCCATCTTCCCAAAGACAACACTCACGCCCAAAGCACTGGGAAGCGTGCGTATTCCCATGGGACACGACGAGTTTGAAGTCACCACATTCCGCGAAGACGACGATGTCTCCGATGGCAGACATCCGGAATCGGTACGCTTCAGCGATCGTACCGCCGATGCAGCACGCCGTGATTTCACCATCAACGCACTCTATTTTAATCCGATCAGCCGCGAACTCTTTGATCCATTTGAAGGCGAAGCGGATTTAAAAGAAAAGATGATCCGCTTCATTGGAGATCCAACCACACGCATCAAACATGATGCCCTGCGATTGCTTCGCTGTGTTCGCTTCCGGGCACTACTCGATGGCCAATATCATCCGGATACGTATCACGCGTTGCAGGAGCAATCGAATCTCGTTGATACGCTCTCTGGCAGCAGACAGCTTGAAGAAATTGAGAAGATGCTGCTGGGCCCGCATCCGGAGATTGCGTTTGAAGACATGTGGGAAACAGGGATGCTCGCACACTTTCTCCCTGAACTGCACGCCTGCAAAGGCATTCCGCAACCTGCAGAATATCATCACGAAGGAGATGTGTGGAATCACACGATGCAGTGCCTGCAATCCTTCAGAGTCGACGATGACAGTGATGTCCGGATAGCAACCCTCTTTCACGATGCGGGAAAGGTGCAGACGTTTTCCCTGGAAGAACGCATCCGGTTCAATGAGCACGCGAGTGCGTCTGCCAGAATTGCCGAGACTGCGCTAACACGCTTGATGATGTCAAAAAAGAGAATCGAAAAAATCAGCTGGCTGATTGAGCACCACATGATGATGGGCGCATTTTTTGACATGAACGACGAACGCAAGGCGCACTGGTACTTCCATCCGTGGTTCCCGGATCTGCTGAAGCTCTTCTATTTAGATGTAGCAGGTACCACGCCCTCCACATTTGATTTGTACGAACGGATCATCGCCGATGAAAACGCGTTTCTGGATGCACACCCGCGCCCGGT
>CAYRQG010000004.1:10514-19236 GCA_964426345.1 uncultured Candidatus Peribacteria bacterium | reverse complement strand
CAAATCATGGAATTGCGACACACAGGACCCGGAAACACCATCGGTCATATCCTTGCAGATTTAAAAGCCGCCCAGGAACGCGGCGAGGTGCAAAGCAAAGAAGAAGCGCGCGCGTTTGTTATTGCTTGGACAGCATCCAGCGGACAAACGACCACAGAGCAATAACGAGCACAATCAAAAGAACCGCACCCGATGACCAAGCCAGTGCCTGCTTCCATGCGGTACCGAAAATATATCCGAGTGTCACATAGAAGAGTGACCACAAAAATCCGCTCGCCACATTCATGGGGTAATAATACCGGCGTTCCATATCGGCAATACCCGCCACAAACGGAATGACCGGGCGCGTGGGACCAATGAACCGTCCCAGGAGAATACTTTTCTTCTGATGGCGTTTGAAGAACGGCTGCGCTTTCTGGATATGTTTCTTTAAAAAATCCCACCGCTCCAAATGCATTTTACCGCGCCGCCCCAGTTCGTAGCTGATCGCATCTCCAGAAATTGCCGCAGCACTGGAAACAAGCGTGAGCAGCCAGAAAGAGTAGAACCCATGCGCCGCCAATCCTCCGGCAATCACCACAAAAACGGTGCCAGGCACAAACATTCCGGTAAACACGAGTGACTCAAAAAAAGACACCGTGAAAATGAGAAGATACCCGGCCGAACCCAAATCCTGCAGATAGGGAATGACGTGATGAAAATGTTGCATTGAAACAATGATACCCGAAAGTCTTCTTAGAAGCGTACGGGAATCGCAATCTGCATGGCGCGCGCAGGATCACCAGATGGATTATCGTTTTCGAGGATCAGCGTTCCAGTGGGGGTAGCAGGCTTCGGGAAAGAGAGTGTGGCAACAAACGGTACAAAGTCCGTCGTCATCCAGTCACCCTGGGCCTGAGCTGGTGTAATCGCAATCTCATTGCCATTGCCATCGAGCAGACGTACCGGGAACGATGCCTCAAAATACCACGTCCCTTTCGCCTGACCCGTAACTGTCAGTGGGCTCGACACGAGTGTGCCTGCATGCGGGGCGGTCACCTGGATATTCTCGCTAGCAGCTGTAGCAGAGGAACTGCTGACTGCGGCAGAGGAAGACGATGTCTGATTTCCATTGCCGGCAGGAGTGCAGGCAACAAGACTCAGAACAGAGAGAGCGGCAAAAGTGAGGAAGGAGGTTTTCATAGGTGGAATGATCGTCGCAGCGGGAGTTGAAGTCAAAGAAAATGTGAGGGATTGTGTGTATCGACTACAGCCCGCCGAAGCGGGCGTGTAGAGGATTCTGCACTTATGCAGCTGGAGTCTCGGTCTCGGTTGAAGGAGTCTCGACTTCCGGTGTGGCTGGTGTTTCAGGCTCGCCTTCTGCACCATCAAAAGTATTCATCATATGAATAATTGGGAAAGGAAATACAGAATTTGACAATAGGTTGGATCGTGCGAGATAGCAAAGATTATGTGAAGTTATTTTGAGTTATACGCACAATAAACGAATTATATCATCCATGGAAAAGACAGAGATCATTGTGTACTCTTCTTTTAAGGGGCCAGTAGCTCAGTTGGTTAGAGCTCAGGACTTATAAACCTGCGGTCGGTGGTTCAACTCCACCCTGGCCCACCATTCTATTTGCTCGATGTTCAAAGGATTAATCCAATGGCTCAATCCAAATATCTTAATTGAGTTGATTAAAACCGATCGACCACATGCAATCATGGCTATTTTAGGATCAGTAATAGCAATTTGTTGTATAGTAATAAATATTCAAATCGCTTCAAATTTGCCAAAAATAGCGGAGGAATCCGAAAAAGAGAATATAGAACTTCAAAATATCGCTGATGATGTGGATTTTCAACATACTTTGATAATAGAAAGTGGTTTAAAAATTCTAGGTAGCGGTTCCACAGCTCATATTTTTATGACAGGTTCAGTGCTAGCAAGTGAAGCAATGAATATTTCAAAAAAAATAATATCTTTAAATAATTTAACTAAGGAACAAAAAAAATATTTATATGAATCATCAATATTAAGTATTAAAAAATTAAAGGATCTCCGATCTAAAACTGAATCTTTACATATAAAAAGTACAAAAAATATTGCAGAGCTGAAATATCAAAATTTTTTATTTAAATTACTTTCTGGAATAGCAGTATTTGGTATTTTATTAGCTCATTTAGGATTCTATTTATGGATTTTGGCAATTAAAAAACCAATTAACATGGAAAATAAAAAGTAAGATTGAAATCATATCATTGGGCCTTCAATAGGCCACAATTCTTGTTGTTCCAGAAGCGTCTGTAGCAGTAATTTCTTTTGCTGTGCAAAACCTGCATGGTTGATGAAACCTTCCCGTTTACGTGCGTGCTTGTACGTATCAATTTCTTCAAAGTATGCGAGACGAAGCGGACGCCGGTTCCGTGTAGCAGCAACCTTTCCGGTGCGGTGTGCGTTGAATTGATCTTTCAAAGAGAGCTCTGTGCAATTGATATGCCAACGCTGATCTTTATCGCTGTAGAGAAAATAGAGAAACGACATACGTGACACAGTACAGGAGAAAAATTGAACCGCTCGAAATTTTCTTTTAGTCCTTTTTCTCAAAAAGTTCTCTGAGTTTCTGCCCTTCAGTTGTCCATTCTTTTAGATTGGCACCTCCTAAAGGAAGGTGGACGCTTCGGCTCACTGCAGAATGAGCAGCTACTTCGAGAGACAAAGATGGCACGCTATCTGCGGCTTCAGGAGAAACCTGAACTTCTTCGGGATTGATTGGTGATTCACTCATAATAGTAAATTACATTTCATTTCACATATCGTCAAATGATCGGTGATGGCATACAAAAAACGGATCCCAGAGGGACCCGTTTGGATTGCGAGTGATAAGGATGAATTACTTGGCGTCCTTCTCTGCTTCGACAGTCACGCTGAGTGCCACCATCTGATCATTGATCTTGATATTCACTGAGTGTGTGCCGGTGGCCTTGATCGACTCATCCATCATGACGGCTTCTTCGCCGATATCCATGGAAAGCTGAGTCTTGAGAGCGTCGGCAATAGCCTTCTTGTTGATGGCAGCGTAGAGCTTGCCAGTCTTGGTCACTTTCTTGGTGAAGGTGAGAGACTTGTCCGCAAGAGACTTGGCTACACCTGCTTGTGCAGCCTTTTCTGTCTCGCGCTCTTCAGCACGACGACGGATAAGATCGGCGTAACGCTTGCGAACAACCGGAGTTGCCACGAGCGCAGCGCGACGGGGCAGAAGGTAGTTCAATGCGTAACCGTCTCCAACAACCAGGAGGTCGTTTTTCTTTCCAATGCCGGCGATGTCTTGAAGGAGGAGTACTTCCATACGGTGATCCATAAAGTGAGCTAGGAGATCCTACGGGAATGAAGATGATGCGTCAATGGTAAGAAAGCATTGGTCGCAACAGGGGTTTAGACCCCCTAAATGGCTAACTCTTGCTAAAAGAGACTTGACATCCAATGGAAAAAACTGAGCCATCCTATTCCAGGCTTAAACACTCTATCCTGCTTGATATACCAGCGATCCAAGCTCAAAAAGCGATCAGAATGCAGCGACAAATGGCCAAGCTCGATTCCCAAGATGTCTTCGTGGTGGGCAAAAGTGTAGAGAGGGGAGTAGAGGAAAATGGCAGGAACATCTTTCTTGAGAACATCTTTCAGCTTCTTCAGGGCATCGGTCCGCTCCTTTTCGTCGCTGGTGCTGCGGATCGTTTCAAGCAGGGAATCGGCCTCGAAGGACTGGTACTGGGAAAGATTATAGGCATCGAGCTTCAGGTCGTTTCTGTTTCCTGTCACTTTCTGGACACCGCTTGAGTGCCAGTACGGATAACTGTCCAGATTATCGAGCAGAGACTGACCGAAGAGCAGGACATCGTAATCGCGCTTGAGGAGGCGGTCTTCAAAATCGGCACGTTTCTCGGGGATGACAATCGATACCTTCACACCGAGCTTCGCCCACTGCTTCTTCACATTTTCCGCAACAGTTTTGTAAGTGGCGGGAGTAGGGCTGGTGAGGAGAGTGATCGAAAGAGACTGTCCTGCATCATTGGTGCGGATACCAACGGGATCATCGGCGCGGCGCAGGCGGAGGAAGCCATGATCCACTGTAAGATCTTTCACCGTGAGCTTCTGGTTCTCCGGAACATTGCCGGCTTTCGTCTGCAGGAAGATATCGATCAAATGCTGTTCATTGAGCGCAAGCTGATACTGGACGGCATCAACTGTGCGGCGCACGTAGTAGGAATCGATCACTTTTCCTTTTTCATCGGTGAGCTTGATGAGATTTAAGCCGACTTTAATGCTGCCTGTTCCGCGGCTGACTGTGGGAAGGGCCACGATCCAACGTGCCGATGCGGTGGGATTGCTCTGGAGAGGAGCGCCATTGAACTTGTTGTTGGAACTGAGTCCGACGCCAGAACCGCTGATATTGAGCACGGCTCCCGTATCTAAAAAGATGACGGGGTCCATCTTCAAAAGTCCGCGGCTATTAGCCTCGCGCTGCTCCAGGAGTCGCTGCAGCTGCAGCTTTTCGGGGAAGTACCATTCCGACTGGTAGAGCGCTCCTGCGGCGGATTCCGGATCGAATTTGTAGCGCCAGTCCGCATCGTCCAGTTCCAGAAGGGGAGTATCGACAATCACCGATTCGCCCACTGCTTCCGCAAGTTCCTGCTTATTGGTTCCAAGCTGCAATCCCAAACGCAGATTCGCATCCTTCATGGTTTTGCGGTCCATGTTGTAGAAGAGTGCCGTGTACTGCGGGAGCGTGTAATTGCTGGCGGTAAATTTATTCGGCAGTGCGGCTTTTCCGGTGTCGGTATGCGGAACCAGACGAATGCCATCGAGGTTATGCAAATCGGAGAGGAGCGTCTGGTAATCCGGGAAAATACGGAACACGATGCGATCCAGGCGGTAATCCGGCGGCAACGTACGGGCAAATTTCTCCAGCGTGATTTCCGTACTCAGTTCTGTTTCGACGATATTTTTGATTTTGTACGGCCCTGATCCCACCGGATTGAATCCAAAATCCAATGCCTGATCCAGAAGCTTAACGGGCACTCCTTCAAATGATTTCTGAGGGAGCAGACCCAATGTGAGGTTACTCGGGAAAAAACTGTAGGGAGCTTCGAGGACGAAAGAAACCGTGCGATCGTTGATACGATTGATGGTCACGCCGCGGAAATTCTGGCGGAGAAGGCTATTGGGAAAATCGGGATCCTGAATCGTTTTGTAGGTATAAATGACATCATCGGCAGTGATGGGATGCGGTTTTTCTTTGGTGGAATCGTGCCAGAAAATATTATCCTTGAGGGTGACGGTGTAGGTTTTGCCGTCTTTGGATACGGAGTATTCCGCAAGATCTTCTTCAATCAAACGAGTCTGTGGGTTGTATTTGAGCAGTCCCGAAAAAATAAGCGACACGATATCGCGGTTCACGTCGTTCGTGACGCTGAACCACGGATTGAGCGGCTGCAGTGCTCCGACCGATCCTTCAATATACGTCCCCCCAGTTGCCGGAACGAGCACTGTATTCTGACGATGAAAGCGGAAAAGCAGAATGATGAAGCTGCTCACAAACAGAAGGATCAACGCAGCAAAAACCCAACGTTCCCACCGGACGTACGCACGAACCAGGCTCTGTATGATGGAGCGTAGAGAGTGAACCATTGATCAGTGTGGCATCAAATGAACCAGTCCAGGATGGTCAGCGCAAAGAAGATGATGCTCATGATAATCGTACCCTGATGCAGCACTTTCTCGGCTCCGCGCCTCTGTACATAGGTAACACCACCTCCACCCATACCTACAGAAAGGCCGGATGCACGGTGCTGAAGCAGAATTGCAATAATGATCAATACTGCGAGGATTGCCTGGATGAAAACGATTGTACCCATAGGCTTCTAGTGTAGGGATTTTTAGGGGTTGATCAAGGCTTGAAATACAGGAAATAGACCTAAAAAGGGCAGTTCGACTACGCTCACTGTCATTCGATTCGCATCAAAAAAGGAAGAGTGGCCCGAGCGAAGCGAAGGACCATGAGTGAGCCCTTATCGCGAAAGCGATGGACGAATCGAATGGTGGGCGCCGGGGGATTCGAACCCTCGACCCTCTCGGTGTAAGCGAGATGCTCTAACCAACTGAGCTAGGCGCCCTGAATGTTGCTGAATTATACAGAAATATTTATTTCAAACTACCCCAGTCGAGACGTACTAAAAATGGCCCCGAAGGGCCATTTGAGAGACATTGAAAAGAAACGCTTATGCACCTCCTGCGCTTCCGAGGGACTGGAAGATTTCCTGCATCAAGTTCACGATGGTCGTAAAATTCAAATCAAATGGAATATCGAGGAGCTTGCTGATCCAGGCAACGGCGAAGAACGCAACGAAGGTGACAATCAAACCGATAATTGCGTAGCGGATGGTATGAACGGCTTTGCGGATTTTGTCTTCGTTACCGGCAGAAAGAATGAAGCTGATACCGCCAATAATGATGAAAACGAGACAGAGAATGGAAGCAATAATCAGGGACAACGCAATGAAGGTTGCAATGATATCAATAGGACTTCCGGTTTCGAGAAGTTCACGCAGCATCGGATGTGGGGGAAGGGGTGGAGGTAGGAGGTTCTACGATTTTCAAATTGATCCGCTGCTGGAGGTTGCCTCCCAAAATGCGGAGCAATGTACGAAGTGCTTTGACGGTCTGTCCGCTTTTACCAATCAGCTTTCCCATATCATGGTCGCTGACTTGTACGGTCAAAAGAATTCCGAGCTCATCGAGGCGGGAATCAATCACCAGAGCGTCTTTGTCTTCAATAATGGACTCAAGAACATAGCGGAGAAAAGCCAGTCCCGGAACGTCCGTGGGCAGTGTGGTATCAGTCATACCGGAGCAGGTTACTCCTTCTTTTCTGCGTTGTCATCCTTCACCTCAAGCAGCGGGTGTTTCAGGTGCCGGCTCTGCTGCTGCGGGTGCTGCTTCTGCAACAACTTCCGGAGCGGGAGTCTCGGCAACAGGTGCTGCTGCAACAGGAGCGGCTGCGGGTGCAGCAGGCTCTTCAGCAGGAGCGCTCTTCGAACGCTTCTTTGTGTAGCGATCCATGTACTTCTCCATTCCCTTGAGTCCGTTTCTCGAAAGAAGGCGGGCGACCGTGTCGCTGGGGATTGCACCCTGAGAAATCCAGTGGGTGGCACGCTCGTTATCGATTTTCAGTTCTGCAGTCTTGAGAGCTGGAAGGTAGTGTCCAAGGATTTCAATAAACTTTCCTTTTACAGGACGTGCCTTCTCGGCTGCCACAATGCGGTAGCTTGCAAGGTTCTTTCTGCCGGTGCGCTGAAGTCTGAGAACTAACATAGAGGCCGTCAGTCTAGGGACGGGCAGACATTCTTGCAAGTCTTCTTGAAAAATCTTTTAACTGCGGGTGATCCGGATATCGGTTACGCCCTTAAAAGAGCAATCCACATGTAAATACTTGTGCAAATCGGGGATGGATGCCTGGCATTCCTGAAGCGCAATTGAGTGTGTACAGACAATGTGCAGGGTGCTATTTGCCAATTTTTGGACCCGAATCAGCCCTTCAAATGTCGGAAAGCGGGTATGCAGCCAGCGCTCTGCGCGAAAGACAACCAGTGCACTTTCGGCGTGCTCGTGAAGACCGCGTTTATGCAGAACTTTGGGCAAAACTGTGAACATGCGATCCATAGGGCGAGGGGCGAAGCACCTTTTATTGTCCTCTGATTCCCACAGGAAGACAATGCGGAGCTGCATACAGCGGAATCGGACAGGGTTTCTGTCCATGGCATTTGCATTGCGTAGAGAGAAGAGCATTCGCAGACTATCTGCACATTCATTTATTTCCACTTCCTTCTTATGTCTTTTTCCACACGACATTTCCGCTCACTCTTGACCGGGACATTCGTTGCTGGCGCTCTTGTGGGGGTTGCCGGAACAGGTGTTGCCGCCACTGTGCTCGGATCTGCAGTCTTTTCGGACGTACAAAGCGGCTCTTTTTATGATAGTGCCGTCGGACAAATGTATAACCTCGGCATTATTAAAGGTTATGACAACGGAAAGTTTGGTCCGGACGATCCAGTCACCCGCGGCCAGCTTGCAGTCATGTTGCAGCGCTTCCGCACAGACCTTCTGAAAAATGGAGGTGTAGCGAGCAGCTCCTCTTCCAGCCGCACATCCAGCTCGTCTTCCTCTTCTTCATCCAGCAGTTCATCCACCGTGTCTGTGTCCTCCAAAGGTGCAGTACGCCTAACAGCTGCTACCTACACCGCTGCTGAAAGTGCAACCGCACAGATCCTCATTGTCCGCACGGGAGGCGCTCAGGGAAGCATCACTGTTGATGTTGCCACATCCGACGGAACCGGTGTTGCCGGGACGGATTACGTTGCAAAGACAGAGACGCTCACCTTTGCAAACAATGAAACGAGCAAGTCTCTCACCATCAGTCTCATCAATAATCCGCTCCCGCAGGGCAGCAAGACTTTCAATGTAACTCTGAAGAATGCCACCAACGGCGGCGTCATTCTGAGTCCAAGCACAGCTGTCATCACCATTACCGATAACCAGACCAGTTCGTCTTCCACCTCGGGCGGCACATCGTCCAGCTCTTCGTCCAGCAGCAACCCTGCAGGAACAATCAGCCTGGGTGCCACAGCTTATATGGTGAATGAAAACGGCGGACCTATTGTCATTACTGTGAACCGTGAAGGC
>CAYRQG010000004.1:3420-10504 GCA_964426345.1 uncultured Candidatus Peribacteria bacterium | reverse complement strand
GCCTTCGGAACCTCCAACGGAACTGCAACGAGCGGATCGGAATACGCAGCCACAAGCGGAACCATTACCTTCAATCCGGGTGAAACCACGAAGACCTTCTCCGTTCCCGTAAACTACAACTCCAATGTGACCGGAAACAAAGTCTTCAATGTCATTATTGGAACAGTGACAGGCGGCGCCTCTCTGGGCACATCTACCACGGCTCCTGTTACCATTTTTGATAACGAATCCGGAACATACGGATCGGGATCTGTGAAACTGGCAAAAGCAACCGCCAACGTCAGCAAGTCGACCGGATATATTGATATCTCTGTACAGCGTGTCGGTAGCGCAGCAGGCACAGTGACTGTCACCTATAACACCACTCCGCTGACCGCTTCAGCCAGCATTGATTACACATCCGTAAATGGAACCCTTACATTCCTGCCGGGCGAATCCACCAAAGTTGTCCGCGTTCCCATCATCAAGAACACAGGCAGCAGCAATGCCGGAAAAACATTCAGCTTCGATCTCCTCGGAACATCGTCCAATGCAACATTGAACACTCCCACGAGCGAGACTGTCACAATCGATAACTAAAAAAACTCTCTGGAAAAAATCCCTATCCGCCTCGTGCGGACGGGGATTTTTTTTAAAGCGACGAAAGAACATCGCGCAACACAGTCTCCGTTTCCAGTGCCACTTTCTCCCAGTCGCCCACAATGTAAGAGGGGAGTGGGCTGTACTGCTGCTGCAATGCGGCAGCAAAGGCATCAACCGTTGGCTCAATGAGTGTTGCATGGTCTGCAGCAATTTCGGGAATCACGCTCCTGTTTGCAGCAATCACAGGACAGCCGCAGGCAAGTGCTTCGGCAACGGGCAAACAAAATCCCTCGTACACACTCGCGGTCAGGAATGCATCAGCCGCGCCATAGAGCGCGGGCATATCGGCATCGGGAATCTGACGGAGGATACGCACGTGCGGTGGAACAGGGTGGATCTCATGCGATTCTTTGCCGCCGGTCACAAGAATCAGATCATGTCCCGTAAACCCGGCCTGCACGAATGCATCCAGGAGTAATCGTACATTTTTATGCTGCTTTGCATTCCCCACATACAAAAAGTACGGACGCGTGAGCTGATATTTCTCGCGGATGTGCTTGTGGACAAACGATGGAACAGGACGATAGATGGGGGAGACTCCTTCGTGCACCACCGATAGCTTCTTCGCTATTTCTTTTCCGTACTCCTGTTCGATTTCTCCTTTCACAAAATTGCTGATGGCAATAATGTGTCGGGAATTTTTCACCACACACGCAACCAGTTTGCGGTACGCCATACGCTTGATGAAACCCGCATTATTGGGATACCGGTGCAAAATCAAATCGTGAATGGTCACGACGAACGGAACCTGGCACTGCAGCGGCACATTGAAGTGCGGCGAAAAGAGAAGATCCGCCCCGCTGTGCCAGATAATAGAAGGAAGCGAGAGCTGCTCGGCAATTGAGTAGTGCGGGAAATTGGCAACAAGGACATGAAAGTGCGATGTGTGCGCAGGAATCCATTCTTCATCGGCAGAACGGACAAGCAGAACGTAGTGAATGTCATCGGCGGAACGGCGCAGCAATTCAATCACCAATTCACGCGTATAGCGGCCCAATCCGGACATTGTGGCGGCAAACCGGCAATCGATCGCAATCGTCTTCATATCTGGCATGATAGCGCTATGCGCATTGTCGATACACTGGGAAATGGCCTTGAAGCTGCAGACAGAGAAATTCTGTTGTCGTGCGCGCTTTCCGTGCCACGTACCTACATCCTTTCGCATCCGGAATACGAGATGACTGCAGAGCAGGTGGAACGATGGTAGAATGTTGAGAAGCGCAGAATAAGTGGCGAACCTGTGGCGTACATCACCGGAACAAAAGAATTTTACGGCCGCACATTTTCCGTTGATCCATCCGTTCTGATTCCAAGACCGGCAACGGAAGTATTGATTGATACAACACTGCGCATTCTCAGAGGTGAAGATGTAGACAAAAGCATCGATGCCGATACCGACATCGTGATTGCCACGAGTATCTGGGGGGATGTATCACGTGTGAAAGTTATTGCCGATATTGGAACAGGAAGTGGATGCATTGGAATCACGCTCGCGCTCGCATTGCCGGAAATGTTCATCATTGCAACCGATACAGAAGAAACTGCATTGAAAGTAGCACGGAAAAATGCAGAACATCACCATGTGTCCGATCGTATTTTCTTTCTACAGGGTGATGCACTCGAACCACTTACAAGCATCACCGAACCCTTTTTGGTTGTCAGCAATCCACCCTATATTCCATCGACAATGTCACTCATGAAAGATGTGCAGGATTTTGAACCGCACAGTGCGCTCTTTTCCGGGGAACAGGGGGCAGATGTGATTCAGCGATTGGTGCAGCAAGCGAAAGAACATCCGCTGTGTATGGGTTTACTCATAGAATGCAGGACGGAACATGTTAAATATATTGTACTTGAAGCAGAAAAATAAAAGTAATAAAACCTAGGTATGCTGAATGTGGCCTCCGATAGAAATATCACAATATTAAGACCTGTGGGCTTGCAACCTTCACGCTGGTTAGAGGAGATGGTGAAAGAAATAGAGACTTATGAAGAAGACGGTGAAAAACCCCAAGATGAATTTACAACCTTCGATTCAGAAGAATATTCAGAATCAATCATCAAGGACCGCATAGAAGAAAGTATCGGTGTATTAAAAGAACTCATTCAGGAAATTTCTGATGAATTAAAAATGCGTATTCATATTCATGAATATGATTTGCCGCAGGGTACCCAAATTCCATCACGAAAAGCAAGTCAGCAAATTATGGAAAGTAATATGATCACTACGATCAATCCAAACGATGATCAATTAGCCTATATTTGCAGCTGTATGCGCAATAATCCCTTAATGAGCATGCTTTTGGCATATAGCGATGAAAATTTTTTGGAACAAGAAAGTATGTTTGAGATCCTTGAAACAAATTCGATACGCATGATTCAAACCAAACAAAAGCTACAACGCATCTTTACTGGTCGATTATTGCCACAAGATGAAAGAAAAATGAGTCCTCTTATTCGGAAAGCATTGTTATATCCCTTATAAATTCACTGCTCGATCCGTTCGCCCCACTTCAGTTTGGTACGGAGCGTATGGAAGAACGTATCTTCGCGGCGGCGGATAAATTTCACTGTCTCTGTGTGCACCGATGCCACGACGCGATCATGCTTCTGCAATTCAAAATACATCTGACCATCAATCGTTAAACTCACGGTACTCTGCAAAAATGAATCGTTGCATTTGATCACTTCCGTTTCCACCTGCGCATTGCCGGGCAGCACAATCGGACGCTGGTTGAAGCTGTGGGGATTGATGGGTGTGAGGATGAGAGCAGAGAGGCGCGGATGCACGACAGGACCACCCGCAGCGAGTGAATACGCTGTTGATCCGGTAGGTGTTGCAATAATCAAGCCATCGGCGTGAAAGTTTGCGAGATGTTCGCCACCTGCACTTGTTTTCAAATCGAGCAGACGCGAAATGGCACCCTGGGAAATGACTGCTTCATTGAGCGCGTACGATTGAAAAATTTCTTTGCCATCACGCAGAACCGATACCGACAGCACACTGCGCTCATCGATCATACCTTCTCCGCGGATCAACTCCGGAAGCAATGTATCCGCTTCTTCAATACCAATCTCCGCCAAAAATCCGACCGCACCCCTGTTCACGCTCAGCAGAGGAACGGAAAAATCCTGCAGCTCGCGGACGGAACGCAGAATCGTTCCATCGCCGCCAATCACGAGCATGGCATCGAGTTCTGATTGATCGGTTATTGCGGGATATTTTTTCACACTCGGGATATCGCCGACATTTGTCTGATCAATAGAGATATCTGCATCTTCTTTTTCCAAAATTCCTACAATACGTGCCACTATCTCATTTTTATCGTTGAGGTGCGGCTTGGTGGTGAGGCCAATTCTTTTGTAGGAAGTCATACAAACCCAGTATAGGCTTACAATGAAGCCAAAAACAGGTCCACCGTCCTCTTCCAGGAAAAGCCTTCCACCTGTGTTTTTCCCTTTTCTATGAGCTTTTGGCGCACATCGGCATCGGTGAGCAGAGTCTGGAGACCGGCTTTGATGCTCTCGACGGATTCAGGATTGATGAGCATTGCCGCCTCTCCCGCCACTTCTTTCAGGCTGCCACGATCGGATGTGAGAACCGGAACACCGTGACGAAACGCATCGAGAACGGGCATCCCGAAGCCTTCGTACAGCGAGGGGAATGCAAAAACGGTCGCGGTGCGGAAAAGAGCATTGCATTCACTATCGGGCAAATACTGTTTCCACTCTACACCAGGTATCGTCGCCGCTTTCTCAACAATCATATCGTCATCCCATCCGCGCTTTCCAACCAGTACCAGGCGTGATGCTGTACGCAGATCGACCGGAAGAGAAGCATATGCAGCAATGAGACGCAGCTGATTTTTCCGGGGACAGAGAGTGGCAATGCAGAAAATAGTTTTTCCATCCGGATGATTCGATGATTGATCATGCGTCATGGGTCCCGCAAAAATCGGCGTGATCGTTGCAGGACTGAGCGTGGGATACTTCGAGAGCAAATCCTGCTTCGTCGATTCACTCACTGTGAGTACATGTGCCGCTGAAAAAACAGCATGACGCAGTGTGAGTTTTTCGATACGCGTCGCGCGCTTTTCGTGCGGCTCATTTTGAAATGCAATGAGATCATGCACGACGGGGATTACTTTGTTTCTGCGCCCCACAATAAAAGGCACAATGTAACTGACCGTACTAAGATACGAATCTATGGCTTGATGCTGCAGAAAATGCAATGCCACTCTCCAGTGCCAGAAAAAGCCGGGTGTGTGAAATGTCACCACATGAATATCTTTTCTCTGCATTGCTGCATCGCGCCATTCTTTGGGGAGATCGGTATTCGTGTAGAGCGTGAGTTCGAGAGATCGCGTGAGGAGTTCACTCACAAATCCATACGTCCACTGCCCTTTGCCGGTGCGTTTTTCCGCGCATGCTTCGCGCACATCAATACCAAGGTGCATGCAGAGAGTATACTGCGATAAAAAGATGCGGTCACTTCCATTCACATTGCATGAAAAACTCTGCTACCATCCCGCTATGGTATCCAAAATGAAACGTATGTGGGCATCGATTGATCTGGAAGAACGCATTCTGAACGGCGGTATTCTTGTTGCACTTGTCGCACTCTTCCTCCCATGGATCTCCGGCGCATGGCCCGGCAGCGATGAAGCGGTGTACACCGGCTTTCAGTTCTACACGTCGTTTCTGGGTTTTGCAGTATGCATTCTACTGATCATTTCCTTGCTGATTGTCCTGGTCCCTCTTTTGGGTGGACCGATTCTCCTGCGCCGCCGCCACCGCGATCTCGTACGATTGATTCTTACTTCACAAACAAACGTGTTGCTGCTCGCTGCGCTCACCGTCCTCACCAAAGTCACCTACGAATATTCCCGTCTCGAAATCCGTTTCGGTATTTATCTGGCCATTACAGGAAGTATTGTTGCGAGCATCTACTCGTTCCTGCGCTGGCAGGAATTCCGGAAGAACGAAACACACGATCTCTTCCATCATCCGGAAGATATGCAGAGTGCACCGGAACGCCAGGAATCGCGCATCCCAACGCCACCGCCACCACCGCCTCCCGCTCCCTTGCAGCCGGAAGAGCACCATATGCACCGCTAAACGGGGAATAACGGAGATTGGAGTAACGGAATAACGGTTTTGTATTGTTTTAGGTATCCCGTTAATCGGTTACTCGGTTATTCCGTTCATTGCATTCTCACGCTATACTCAGCGCATGACTGAGCCAGTTCAGCCACCAATGGCCACCCCCGCTACTCCTGCAACTCCTCCTGCACCCGGAATCTACAAGGACGAAGATTTGGTGTATGTCGATCCTCATTTGCGCACAGTAGTCGGTCGCGTGGAATTTTTGCCGAATGGGAAATCAAAGCCGCTTGCCATGAAAGATCCGAAGGAAGAAGTGGATGTAGAAGAAGACCCCAAAGCAAAAGGCCCGGCTGGCCGCCCGCGCCGTGTACGGTATTACCCGTGGGGAACATACCGTTCCATGAAGCGGATTTACAAAATCGAAGGAAAGCAGATCAAAGAAGAGAATTTGAAAACGCTCGATGAAGTGATTGAGAAAGCGGTGAAAGAACCGTTCTGGGATTAATAGCTATTCCCTCAATCTGCAAGTTCTGCGTATTCCCGCGGAATCACTTTTCCCGCGCGGCGCAGGGCAGACACTTTGATGAATTCAATCCCGAAGAAGAAAATCTGCGATGAGTAGTTAATCCAGAGAAGAATCACAATCAGCGATCCTGCCACCCCGTACGCAGAGACCACATCTTTATGGCCGAGGTACCACCCCAGCAGCGATTTACCGATCACAAAGAGCACCGTTGTTAAAAATGCTCCCGGGTAGATGTCATTCCACTTGAGGCGGACATCGGGGAGATACTTGTGAAGAGCAGCAAACAAAATGAAGATCACCAAAATGGAGACCGAGGTATTCAGAAGCGGCAGCAGGAATGTGAGCGGCCCGAATTGCGGGAGATAGAGCGATGTAAATGCAGCAAGCGTTGCAGACACGGTAAGCGATATCAGCAGAAGGAATCCGACTGCCAGAATGAAACCGAGCGAGAAAATACGCTTGAGAATGAGCATGAAGAAACTGTGCGCCGTCTTCTTTGTTTCCACTTTCCAGATAAAGTTTGCCGCATCCTGCAGCGCAAGCATCACACCCGTGGCACCCAGCAGAAGCGTGATGATACCAACGGTGGCCGCAAAGAGGGAATTGGTGGAAAGACGCGCAGCATCAATCATGGACCCAATCGCATCGGCACCCTGCACACCCAGCTCGCGACGGTCAACCAAACCTACCAAGCCATCATCTCCAACCCGGCGGCCCCGCAGGGTGCCTTTGACAAGACCAAGGAAATCAAGACCCAGCTGGAAGCCCGCCTCGACCTGTTCGTGGACCTGTGCCGCGACGTCTACGGCC
>CAYRQG010000004.1:0-3410 GCA_964426345.1 uncultured Candidatus Peribacteria bacterium | reverse complement strand
GATATTGGCACGGACCGATGCTTCATCAAAAAAGAAACTCAGTGCTGCAATCATAACCACCAGCAGCGGTGCCAGTGAAAAAATAGTGTAGTACGCGGTGGATGCAGCAAGTTGGGGCACCTTGTCTTCGCGCCAGTTCTGGAAGGCTTCGTAGAGCAGCGACAAGAATTCCATCAGGCTGCATTCAAAAGCAATACGGAGCGTTCCACTTCGTTTTTCGAACCGATGATGATGGGCGTGCGCTGATCGATACTCTCAATCGTTTTTTCAAGAATAGACTGCGTACCATCGGAGGCAGATCCTCCGGCCTGCAGGGCAAGATATGCCAGAGGACCGCATTCAAAGACAAGGCGCAGTTTTCCTTCCGGATACTTCCTGCCACCCACATTGGTAAAGACGCCCTGGCCTTTACTGAAGACATGATGCACATCGGCGACCATTGCACCGGAATAGCGCAGCGTCAGCTCTTCATCCATCCACGCCTGCATCAGTTTTTCGTAGCCCGGATTATCTTTCGCAGCACGCAGATTGCCCGGACTGTAGTTTTTTGCTTCATCGGCAATGCCCATGTATTCGCGCAGCAGCACGAATTCTCCGACATCATCCAGGAGGAATTCATGGACGCCGTTACCCGTGGAATACACAAGGAGTGTGCGCGGACCGTAGACAATGTAGAGCGCAGCGACCTGTTCTTTGGGCTTTCTGCCGAGGAGTTCTTTTCCCGGGTAAATACCGAAAATAGAACCGATCGCAAAGTTCACATCCACCAGGGATGACCCATCGAGCGGATCGAACACCACGGAGAATGGTGCATCGTCTTTCAATTCAATCACCTCGCTCTGCTCTTCGGATATGTAGGTGGCGACCAGTCTGCTTTCGCGGAGATGCTGCTGGATAATGTCATCGCTGATGACATCGATTTTAATCTGCTCCTCGCCAAACTGATTGCGGGTACCGGCCAGTCCGGTCTGCGTGGTGCGGATGGCGAACTGAATGTATTTGGCTGCACGCGCGATATCCAAAATGAGATGCCGCAAATCGTCGGAAGCCTTGCTGACATGAAAAAGGTGATTATTCAGAGACACACGCTCCGGGATAATCATGTCTGTTGATTCACTCATAGGAAAAAGAGGATCAGGAATGAAGAAGGGTACCGAGCTGGAGAGTCATTTCGCTCACACGCATTGCGTAGCCCCATTCGTTGTCGTACCAGCTGAGGAGCTGTACTGCGCGTCCGCCGATCACTTTGGTGGACGGTGCATCAATAATGGATGAGTGCGGATCGGTCTGGAAATCGATTGATACGCACTGGTCTTCCGAGACTTCGAGAATATCTTTCAGGGCAGGGGATTCTGCGGCCTTCTTGAAGTGTGCATGAATATCTTCCACAGTTGCATCCTTCTTGAGCGTGAACGCCATGTACGCACAGCTGACTGTGGGCACCGGAACGCGGAATGCCATCCCGTCTATTTTGCCTTTCAGATGCGGGAAAATCTTTGCACATGCCTTCACGGCTCCTGTCTTTGTGGGAATCATGGAGAGTGTTGCGGCACGTGCGCGGCGCAGTTCGCCGCTTTCCTTTGCTTTGTTATCGAGCAGATTTTGGGATGCAGTGAATGCGTGAACGGAACTCACCAGCAAAAACTCGATGCCATACAACTGATCCATCAGCATAATGACCGGGGCGATACAGTTCGTGGTACATGATGCATTCGAAATAATCTGCATATCCGCCGTGAGCTGATCATCATTCACACCTTTCACAAAGGTCGGTGTGTCGTCTTTCATGGGAGCGGTGACAATCACGCGCTTGGCTCCTGCATCCAGGTGCCCCTGCACTTCTGCAGCGGTATCGAAGTTGCCGGTCGATTCCACCACAATATCCACGTTCAGTTCTTTCCACGGACACTTGGCAGGATCTTTTTCCTTCACCACTTTCACGCGCTTGCCGTTCACCACTATATCGTCTCCGTCCACAACAATATCGGCATCCAGACGGTGATGCAGGGAATCGTATTTCAACAAATAGGCGCGCATCTCGACATCGGATGATGCGTTGATGGCAACCACTTCCACAGTGTCTGCAAAGCGCAAAATGAATTGCCGGTGTACCAGGCGCCCAATGCGTCCGTACCCGTTTATGGCAACTCTCAGCATGCTTCTATGATAGGGCTTCGCAGAGCCAAATCAAGCGAATCAATGCGCCATACCGAGGATTAAACCAAGCAAAGCAGCAAATCCACCAATAATCCAGAGACGCATGGTCACTTTACTCTCGCCCCAGCCGAGCGCTTCGAAATGATGATGGATGGGTGCAGCGAGAAATACTTTCCGCCCATTCCGGAGCTTTTTGCTGATCAGCTGGATAATCACGGAAAGCATTTCGAGCACGAACACGAATCCGATCAGCGGCAGAATGAGTGCCTGGTCGATCATCATGGCAATCACTGCGAGTGTTCCACCGAGTGCGAGCGATCCGGTATCACCCATGAAGAAGAGCGCAGGTGGAACGTTGTGCCAAAGGAAGGCGGCGATAGCCCCGACACACACAGCGCAGACGCCGGAGAGAATGTAGAGATTTTCGATGTACGCGAGGATGCCGAAGGTCGCAAAGGCAATCACGAGCAGTCCGCCTGCAAGGCCATCAAGTCCATCGGTAAAGTTCACGGCGTTTGCTGTTCCCACCACAATGAAGACGAAGACGGGGATATACCAGAGCCCCAGACTGAAATTCCCGACATACGGAATGTAAATCTGATTGATGTCGAGTTTGAAGTAGAACCAGAGGGCGCCCATGAAGCTGAGCACCAGGAGCGAGACGATTTTTGGCATCACACCCAATCCACCTTTGCGACGCTGACCCAGAAGAATCTTCTGGAGCGAATCGTCCAGCACAGCACCACTGAGCGCAAAGAGAATCATGACAAACAGGAAGAATGCGTACCACACCGCAACACCCACCAATCCCGATCCCACACTGATACTGCCCGTGGTAGCAGGGGACTGGAGATAGCCAATAAAGAGATAGAGGCCTGCAGGAATAACGAGAACAGCCGATGCAAGCACAAACGCCTTGATGCGTTTCATAGCTCTGCGGAGGCGCGCTTCGTCTGTTCCGATAATATTCAGGTAGTCATCGAATGCACCGAGGATGCCAAGTGAAAACAGCACAAAGAGCGGCAAATACACCTGTCCGCGCTGGAAGAGTGAGTGTTCAACCACACCCATATACGCAAGTAAACGTGAAGCAAAGACAGTCACAAAAATACCACCCCAGATGAGCAGTCCTCCCATAGTCGGTGTACCGAACTTACTCTGATGATACGTGCGAAAAATTGCAGGATCTTTTCCATCGACCGTCTCCACGCGCAGCTGCTTTCCAATGTTATTTTTCTTGAGGAATGCAACAA
>CAYRQG010000003.1:19597-23130 GCA_964426345.1 uncultured Candidatus Peribacteria bacterium | reverse complement strand
TATCACCAATGGGGAAAATGCGATCAATGTCCTTGGACAGACGACCTTTACGGGAATTTCGGCTGCCTCCACACAAGCGGGCCTGAATAGTCCGTTTGATCTCACCTACGATGCTGCACGCAACTATCTTTTCGTTGCGCAGAATGCCGGCAACCGCGTGACTGTGTATGATGTGGCAAGTATCACCAATGGGGAAAATGCGATCAATGTCCTTGGACAGACGACCTTTACGGGAGCGGCAGCCGCAACCACACAGGCGGGGATGAACTCTCCTTTTGGACTGGCATACGATAGTGCACATTCTTATTTGTTTGTTGGACAGGGAACATTGAATAACCGCGTGACTGTATACGACGTAGCAAGTATTACGGACGGAGAAAATGCGATCAACGTGCTGGGGCAGTCAACC
Source organism: uncultured Candidatus Peribacteria bacterium (assembly GCA_964426345.1). Classification (GTDB taxonomy): domain Bacteria; phylum Patescibacteriota; class Gracilibacteria; order Peribacterales; family Peribacteraceae; genus CALREJ01. Next base: position 22,721 of record CAYRQG010000003.1, on the reverse strand, counting down.
TTTACCGCAACAGCAGCCGCCACCACACAGGCGGGGATGAATAACCCCCGCGGTCTTGCATATGATGCGGCAAGTTCATTGCTTTTTGTGGTGCAGCAAACAATCAACCGCGTGACCGCCTTTGACCTGAGTGCAGGTATTACAGATGGCATGAGTGCATCCATTGTCTTGGGGCAGATAAACTTTACGACGGCAACAGCAGCAAATACGCAGGCGGGCATGAGCGGCCCCATTGGCGTGGCCTACGATGGCGTAAACAAAAAACTGTACGTTTCTCAGGTCACCAATAACCGTATCAGTATTTTTGATATGGTGAACGGATTCTCAGACACTCTGCCAGCGTCATCTGTTCTGGGGCAGGCAACATTTACTTCGACAACGGCGGCCACCACACAGGCAGGTATGAACGTGCCCTATGACGTTACTATGAGCGGCAGTAGCACGCTGTTCGTTTCACAGGGAACAGGAAACCGCGTGACTGTGTACAATCTGGCCGATGGTATAACCGATGGGGAAAATGCCATTAAAGTGTTGGGGCAATCAACCTTTACCGCAACCGCGGTTGGCAATACGCAGACCGGCATGAACGCTCCACGCGGTATCACGTACGATCCTTCGGGCAAGCGCCTGTTCGTTACTCAGACAACGGGAAACCGTGTGACTGTGTACAATCTTGCCGATGGTATAACCGATGGAGAAAGTGCCATGAATGTGCTGGGACAATCTCTTTTTACTGTGATTACTGCCGGTGTCACGCAGACAGGTATGAGCGGACCGCAGGGGGTATCGCTGGATACGGGAAACAATTTTTTGTATGTACTGCAGAACGGTTCAAACAGAGCGACTGTGTATGATATCGGCAGTATAACCGACGGTGAAAATGCCATAGATGCCCTTGGACAAAGTGACGACAATACCATGTCTCCCGGCGCGCTTTATACTACGTCCGTCGCAAATAATGGCCCGAATATCTGGGGAATGAGCGGACCGCAGGGGGTATCGATAGATATGCTGAATCACCGGCTCTTTGTGGCGGATGCAACGAATAACCGCGTGACAGTTTATAATTTGAATACAGACAATACTCTCACGGATCATGTGGCTGACTATGTATTGGGACAGGCGGATTTCCATTCCGCAGCAGCGGTCACAACACAGGCAAGTTTGCGCTCACCGCAGAGTATTGATTACGACGAAGCAACGGGTTGGTTGTTTGTAGCGGATGCCACGAATAACCGTGTGCTTGTGTTCGATCTGTCGGGCGGCATTACCAATGGCATGAATGCGACATACGTCCTAGGTCAGACGGGAGGATTCACTGTCGCCACTGCTGCCACAACTCAAAGCGGCATGAGCGGTCCACAACGCGTTCGTTACAATGCCACCCTTCAAAAATTATTTGTAGCGGATACCACGAATAACCGCGTGCTTGTGTTCGATCTGTCGGGTGGTATTACCAATGGCATGAATGCGACAGATGTTCTCGGGCAGTACGATGACAGTCTCTCCGATCCACAGCCAGTCTATACAAAGAGCGCGGCCAATAACGGTCCCAATGCAGGATTCAGCGCACCCACCATAGGACTGTATCTTGATACAACGTATCACCGCTTATTTTTGGGAGACAGCGGCAACAACCGCGTTCTTGTGTATAACCTGGATGGCAGCAACGCCCTTCTGGACCGCATTCCGGATTATGTAATCGGCCAATCAAATTTATATTCAAATACCGCTGCCAGCACACAGGCGGGCCTCAACGCTCCACAGGGTATTGCGTTCGATTCTGTGAATAACCGTCTGTTTGTTGCCAGTACAAACCGCATTCTAACCTACGATTTGAGCAACGGTATTACCAATGGCATGAGTGCCTTCCGTTTGCTGGGTCAAAGCAGCTACACCACGGTGACTGCCGGCAATACGCAAACCGGTTTGAACGTTCCGCAAAGTCTGTATTACGACACTGCCACTAAACAACTGTTTGTGGCGGAAAGTACGGGAAACCGTGTGAAAGTTTTCGATCTGTCTGCAGGAACAGGAAACAACCCCAATGCAACAGATGCGCTTGGACAATATGATGAAACGGATCTTTCCGCTCCCCTGCCTGTCTACACCAAAGGCTCGGCACACAACGCCCCCAACAGGCTGGGGTACAGCTCTCCCCAGGGCCTTGCTCTGGATGCAGTGCATCACCGTCTGTTCGTTGCAGATTCAGGTTCTAACCGCGTTCTTGTTTATACACTGGACTCTGGTAATGCCCTTGCAGATAACATTCCCGATTACGTGATCGGGCAAAGCGATTTTGATTCATCGTCTGCCGCAACCTCGCAATCCGCTTTGAGCGGCCCGCGCGGACTCAGTTATGACAGCGCCAATGACCTCCTGTTTGTTGCAGACAGCAGCAATAACCGTGTGATGGTTTTCTCCACCGCCACACTTTCAAACGGCATGAATGCGCGTTTTGTGCTCGGGCAGGCGAATTTTTCTCTGGCGACTTTGGGTGTGACACAAGCCATCATCTCCTCTCCGCAGGATGTTGTATACGACAGTGCAAACAGCCGTCTCTTCGTAGTCTCCGGTACACATAACCGTATTCTGGTGTATGACGTCTCCAGCATCTCCAATGGAGAAAATGCCATCAATGTGCTGGGGCAGGGGACCTTTACAGCATCCACGCAAGCAACAACGCAGAGCGGCTTGAATTTGCCCACTAATCTTGCATACGACGCAGCCAGGCAATACCTCTTTGTGTCTCAGTCTCTCGGCAACCGTGTCACGGTATTCGATGTAACGAATATCACCGATGGAGAAAGTGCCATCAATGTGCTGGGGCAGGCAAATTTTACGGCCACCTCTCCAGCATCAACACAGGCAGGAATGAATGTGCCGAGAGGTCTTGCGTACAATGCGACACAAAAATATTTGTATGTGGCACAAAGCACTGGCGCGCGTGTCACAATTTACGATTTGAATTCAATCGCTGATGGAGAAAATGCGATCAATGTTCTGGGACAGAGCAATTTCACCAATAGCGCAGCCAGCCTCTCGCAGACGGGCATGAATTCTCCTCAGGCCGTTTTATCTGATGATACCAATAGCCGTTTATATGTTTCCGATGCACTCTATA
>CAYRQG010000003.1:10973-19587 GCA_964426345.1 uncultured Candidatus Peribacteria bacterium | reverse complement strand
GCCGCGTCCTTTTGTTCAGTATTTCCTCGCTGAGCAACGGCGAACCTGCAGACAGTTCCATGGGGCAGTATAACGACAGCCTGACTGCTCCGGCCGGCGTGTTTGATAAAGGCACAGATTATGACGCTCCAAACAAACTTGGAATGAACGGACCGCAGATTGGCATTGCACTGGATCTTACAACCAATAATCGCCTCTACGTAAGCGATACCAGCAATAACCGCGTCCTTGTCTATAACCTGTCGACAACGGGCGCATTGCTGGACCGCATTCCGGATTATGTGTTAGGCCAACCTCATTTTTCTATCAATAGCAGTAACTACTCACAATCATTCCTCACTCCAACCGGGCTGGAGGTGAATGGCAATACGCTGTTTGTATCGGACACAGGCCACAACCGCGTTCTTGTCTTTGATGTGACAACCATCGCAAACGGAGAAAGCCCCACAAATGTCCTGGGTCAGCCGGATATATCCTCGCCCAGCTCTGCGACTACGCAAAGCGGCTTATCCAGTCCCTATGGACTCGCATATGCGGCAGGAACACAGTACTTATATGTTGCCGCTCTCGGATCGAACAGGGTGGTTGTATACGACGTAGCGAGTATTACCGACGGAGAAAATGCCATCAATGTCCTGGGACAAAGCACATTCACGGCATCTACTGCGGCAACGACGCAGGCTGGCATGAACGCCCCGTATGGCGTCGCTTACGATTCAGCTGATTCGTATCTTTTTGTCGCGCAGAGTACGGGAAACCGCGTCACTGTGTACGACGTAGCGAGTATTGCCGATGGAGAAAATGCCATCAATGTCCTGGGGCAGGCAACATTCACCACTTCCACGGTGGGCAACACGCAGACAGGCATGAATGCCCCGCGTGGTATCACATACGATACGACAAGCTCCACTCTCTTTGTTGCACAAACAACAGGCAACCGTGTCACACTGTACGATCTTTCAGGAGGCATTACCGACGGCCAGGGGGCGGCCTACGTCTTTGGCCAGACGCTCTTCACTACCCTGACTGCCAATACCACACAAACGGGAATGTCCGGCCCCAGCGGTCTTGCGTATGATGCAGGACACAAGCGTTTATATGTGTCTCAAAGTGGCACCAACAGAGTGACCATGTACGATCTGAACACCAACTTCAGTGATAACCTTGCCGCATCACATGTCTTGGGCCAGGCGGCAGTCACCACTGCAACAGCTGCAACGACACAGGCGGGTATGAACGTTCCATATGGTCTAGCGTATGATTCAGCAGCAAAGTATCTGTTCGTGTCTCAGGGAACCGGTAACCGCGTGACAGTGTATGATATTTCCGCGGGTGTTACCGACGGGCAAAATGCGTATCGCGTCCTGGGACAGGCGGATTTTACAACAACAACTGCAGCCAATACGCAGGCCGGTCTGAACGCACCGCGCGGCATTACCTACGACAATACAGCAGATAAATTGTATGTGGCACAGACGACAGGAAACCGTGTCTCAGTGTTCGATCTTTCCGGCGGCATTACGAACGGGCAGGGGGCAGCAAACGTGCTTGGCCAATCACTGTTTACCACCATCACTGCCGCCACCACCCAGGCAGGATTGAGTGCGCCGCAGGGCGTGGTTATTGATGAAGGAAACAGCAGACTCTACGTTCTCCAGAATGGAAACAACAGAGCGTCCATTTTTGATGTAGCCAGCATTACGGACGGTGAAAACGCCGCCGATCTTCTGGGCCAGTACGACGATGACCTTACATCGCCGCTTTACACTACAGGAGGCGCCAATAACGGGCCCAATACTATTGGAATGAGCGGTCCGCAGGGTATTGCTGTCGATGATGCATATCATCGCTTCTTTGTCTCAGACAGTGCGAATAACCGCATCCTTGTCTACAATCTGGATACAAACAACGCGTTTATTGATCACATTCCTGACCTGGTTATCGGGCAGGCGGATTTTCACAGCAATGCAGCAGCTACGACACAAACCGGCTTACGTGCGCCACAAGGCGTGAGTTACGACAAAATCGGCAACCGCCTGTTCGTATCTGATTCAACGAATAATCGTGTGCTGAGCTATTACATGGCCCAACCAGCCGACGGCATGGCAGCGACAGGTATTTTGGGGCAGGCAACTTTTACCGCTGCAACGGCATTAATTACACAGGCTGCAACAAGGGCACCGCAGTCCGTTTTCTATGGCCCACAGGAAAAGAGACTGTATGTTGCGGAGTCCACCAATAACCGCATTACTATTTTCGATGCCGATATCCGTGGCATTACGGGAAAGATTTATACAGATAACGGAAGAACGCCGATTGCAGCAGGTAAAAAAGTGGCTGTCTCTTTGAACGGAGCTCCCTTTGCTGCGACGGGCGTCACCATTGCAGGCGGACAATATAGTATTACGGGCACGGGTGGCGGACTTGCAATGACCGGTGGCACGGTGGTTGCCGTGTATCTGGATAACAACGGCGAACGCGGCGTCACCGTTACGACAGGAAGCGGCAAAAGCACATACGACCTTACCAGTTCCATGACCGGTGTTGATATTTACCAGGACACACTGATTGCACGTACCGACAGCGGTTCCCAAGTCATGAATAACAGCAAATTAACTGCCGGCACTTCAAATGGCTTTGCCGACGTCGGCACTATTTACACGGTCGATAATGGCACACTGAACGTCAAAGCAGGAAAAAACCTGATTGTCTGGAGTGGCTCCACCTTCACGCCGGGTGGAAACGTTCGCATTGGTAGCGGACTCACCATCCGTGGCATTCTGAATGCAGGCAGCAACACGATCGCCCTGTCTGGATCATTCCTGAAAGAGCCGTACGGCACCTTCAATGCCGGCACGAGCACCGTGGAACTGGATGGTCTGCTTCAGTCTGTGTCCGGCTCCACCACGTTCTACAATCTGACAAAGACCGGATCGGTAACAGATACTCTCACCTTCGCAGCAGGAACCACGCAAACAATCACAAACAAGTTGTCATTGAATGGAATGGGAGGCGGACTGTTATGGCTCCGCTCAGAGATAAGCGGCACGCAGTGGAAAATCAACCCCAGCGCCGTGCGCGCGGTCTCTTATTTAGATGTGAAAGACAGCAATAACATCAATGCAACGGCTATTGATTGTCTGACCGGATGTGTCGACAGCCTGAATAACATTAATTGGAATTTCGCCGGCGGCGGCTCCAGCAGCAGTGCAAGCAGCACAGAAAACAGTAACCAGTTCTTCTTCTTTGGATTCTAAAAAAATGCCACCCGTCTGAGTGGCACTTTTTGTCTTCTTCATTTCCCGTTATCCCCAAAGTCATCTGTCGCCCCGGTCATCACGGTGTGGTTGTTTCGAAGTTCAGGTTCAGGAAGCCTGCAGCCGCATTGGCGTTTGCAGTGCTGGTGGATGCGAGCTTTACGTAAATGGTAATGTATCCCTTCGGAGCCCAGGTACCGCTGGCCTGCGGACCGGTAATCGTTGCTGTCGTCCATGCTACGTTTGCGAGCCCTCCTCCGTTGGTCAGAGCAACCTCCGTTCCGGTTGTATCTTTGATACGTACGGTCAGATGATTGCTTGCAGCAGATGCGACACCTGTCTTATAGCGCAATTCAATCGGCTTCATAGGATCCCAGCTGGAGAAGTTATCCGGCAGACGGACGCGGGTGGAAATCCAGTAATCCTGCAGAGTAGCCTTGGAACTGGTCCACACATACGAGTTATCCAGCGCACTGGTTCCTCCGGATGCAGTCAGCTGTCCCACGTAGGCAGCTCCCGATCCAAAGTAGATGGCACCCGGATATTCAGGATGCATGGAAATGATATTTCCGCTTCCGTTTCCGGTTGCTGTGTTGGCCCATGTCAGATTTCCTGCACCGTCATTCTTCAGGAAGGTATTGGAACCACCCTGCGTGGTTGGAGCGTTATAAGTCACACCATGCAGTGTGATATTCCCGTCGATGGTGAGCGTAGAACCGGACAAGTTTCCTTTTGTCTTAATGGAACCGGATGCAGTGAGTGATCCGCCAATTGTCGCGTTGCGATCGACGTTCAAGCTGGAGCCGGACATGTGCCCAAGAACACTGACGCCGCGTGTGAACTGGAATTTCTGTGCAGTGTTCAGGAACTTCAAGGTTTGAGCAGCGGTGCTGTTTCCAAAGGATAAAATGGCATCGGCAGCGGGGTTTTTGGAGTTGATGTAGAGGCCGCTCGCAGTGCGGATGGCACCCGAGGCAGTCAGCGTTCCATTGGCGCCCTGAATATCGGCAGCTCCATTAATGCGGAGACGTGCACCGGAGAGAGTTCCAATGGTGCGGATCGTTCCCGATGCAGTCACGTTTCCACCAAAGGTTGCGTTACGATCAATGTTCAACGCAGAACCGGAGAGTGTGCCAAGGACGCTGAGTCCTTTGGAAAACTGGAAGCGGTTCTTGGTACGGTCAAAGGTAATAGTTTCCAAAAGAGTCTGTCCGAATTTAATGACGATGTTTGTGCTTCCATCACCTTCATCAATCGTCTGGAATGATTCTGTGTTCACAAGCAGTGTCGGGCTCCAGCCGGAAGCGGCGAGCGCGGTTTCACTCATCAGCAGTGCTGCAACGGATGTTGCAACAGCAATGCGTCTGAAGCGGGCGGTATGAGTAAACATAGAATGTGTTTGTGTGAATATTTCCAAATACTATACCACAAAACACAATTTTGCGCTTGCAGGTGTCATTGACTCTTCCTATGAATATATTCTAATAGGATTAATTCCCCGTCAGTTTCACGTACTTTGTCAGCAGGTCGCCCAGCTGAATCTGCCCGTTATCTTTCGCAGAAAGCTTCAACCGGATACCAACAGTGCCTCCGGGCGTCCAGGTGGGTGTGCCGGAGAAATCGAGGGTCTGGGTTGTCCAGCTTGTGTTTGCAAGATTGGTGGATGTGCCCGTAAGAGTGACAGGGTTTCCTGCGGTGTCGTACACAGAGACATCCATTTTTGTGACAGACGAATCGGCAGAACTGGATTTGTACAGGAAGGAAATGGGCGATACTTTCCAGTGCGTGAACTGTGTGGGCAGGGTCAGGCGCAGGACAACATCGTAATCCTGCAATGTGGAACGTGTGGAGGTCCACAGGTAACTGTTCTTGAGTGTGACAGGATCATTCACCACAGACAGCTGCCCTACGTTATCAACACCATCGGCACTGTACGATGCATCGGCATACTGCGGGTGCAGTGTTGTTTCCACTGCCTCCTCGCGATCATCTGTCAGTTTCTGACGGCGGTCGACAATGTAGTTGATGGCGCTGCCGCCGGTCACCACTTCTGCCAACGGAATGAAACTTTCATCGGTCGGGAAGGGCATGGTACGCACAGTGATACCACCAGAACCAAAGAAGACGTAGTTGGTCGCGTTCGCCATAACCGTATTGCTACTGCCTGCAAAAGCGACATCTGTCCCGTTTAAACGGTAATTGCCGCCTGTCACGGTGATATTCAATCCGCCACCGGAGCCCACATGCAACGTATCGGCGCCACCGCTCAGTGCGCTGATATCCACTCCGTTAATAAGCCCGAGCACGGTGAGGTTTCCCTGAATGCGCACGGAATCGTTGAAGTTGAAGCGCGCATTGACCGTATCGTAACTGAGGGTTTTTGCGAGAGTCGCTCCAAACTGCAGATTGATCGATCCAGTTGCTGAATTGGTACTGTCGAGTACCAGACTGGTTCCATTCAGATTGGACGGAATCGCTGCAGACGGAAGCTGACCATTCGGACCAAGCAGCGGAATGGAACCGCTTCCCGTGCCAATCTCACGGTGATCAATCGTATCGGTGTTATGTGCAAAGGGAACCGAGAGAATAGGAGAGCGATCGACTGCAGGATCAATGGGATCGGTATCGAGCACTTCGTAGGCAGTATCGGCTGCCGGTTGTGCTTTCACTTCCACCTGCAGGAACAAGCTCTGAATCTCTGCGTCCGTGAATCCTGCCAAAGAGGGAAGCGGCGTACCGGCACCAAGCTGTACAGAGAAGTATCCGGATGCGTCGGGTGTGATGGTATCCACCTCAGTCCATCCGGCGTACGTAGCGGCTGCGGTATCGATCGCGCCTGCACCCGTGATATCGGATGCCTGCAAATCTGCACTCTTCCAGAAGCTGAAGCGGATGGAATGCGCGGTTGTAATGGGGCGCCCCGCGCTATCCAGCAGGTGACCGTTATAGATGTAGCGGTTGGGTGTGGTTTCTGCGGCGTGTGCCTGGTAGGTGATTGCCAGTGACGCAGCAGCGAGGGCAAAAGCTATAAGAAGGACGATGCGCACTGCGGTGCGGCCGCTCTGCGATACCTTCTTGCGACGGCGTGCCGGCTGCATGCAGAGGCGCAGCGCAAGCGCAATCAGAATGCCAATCAGGAGTCCGAGCGCCAATCCGAAGAGGAAGACGGCCTCGACATCTTTGAGTGTAAAGATGCCGTTTCCGGAACTGATGGTACTCAGGAGAACGGTGCAGGCGCGGTACAGGGTGATTGCTGACTGACCCGGACATTCTGCAGAGGGTGCGACGATCATTGCTCCAGCAATAGATGCTGCGGAAGACTGTGATGATACAGTGACTGTGGATACAACAGACGACACTGACGTTGCTGCAATCGACGCACGTGATGTACGTACGCTGGAGCGTGACGATGGCTGAGACGATGCTGCAGGATGCAAACCACCGGCAATGGACGATGTGCTGCCGCGGTGTCCGCCCGTCGGTGTTCCACCAGTTGTGGAAGGAACAGGCGTAGGGGTGGGCGCAGGTGCAGTCGATGTTGCTGCTGCAGCATTCGGCACAATCTGGAAACTGTTACTCGCAAGAGGTGCTGTCTGTCTCCAGGTGATTCCACCATTGAGTTGATAACTCGGCGATGTTCCCGCCGCATGTTCACTCTGATTGGGTGTCTCGGTATCAATCGAGTATGACGTGCTCTGCGCTGCAAAGCTGACTGGTGTCAGAAAAATCACAGCTAGACCGGCGATAATCGCCTGGTGGAGAATGCCTGTGGTATTTTTTGACGTATTCATTTTTTATTTGATTTTCATACAATTATAACATTTTTATAGAAAAAAGTCTATTAAGTCGTAAACACTCCAAAACAGGCGCTTTCGGCAAAAGCGCCATTGGGGTTTTCCATACAGCCTGATAAGCTTTCGATGATTTTTCCACTTTCAACTATGCAGCTCTCTCTCCGCCTCTCTCTTCTCGCCGCATCGCTCGCGCTTCCTGTATCAACATTTGCGCAGGCTGCCTCATCCGTTTCCGATGTGCCCAGCTCCGATCCACTCTCTCCTGCAGTAGAATATCTGAAGAGTCAGGGAATTTTGCAGGGCTACAGCGATGGAACATTCCGCCCGAAGCAGACAGTCACGCGCGCGGAGGCGGTAAAGTTGATTGTGGCACCGCTCGTCACACCGGAACAATTGGCTGCGTATACAGCAAGCACATTTAACGATATCCCCGCAGGAACCTGGTATTTGCCCTACACCGAAGCTGCCCTTCAGAAACTGAAGGCGATTGATGGTCCGCCATCGAAGCCTGCATTCAAAGGCGCCAATGGTGTGACACTCGCAGAGTTCTTGAAGATTATGGAGAAGGCCAACGGCATTGATCCGAATACCGCCTACGGCGAAATCAAAACACCCATCAGTACCGACGTCGTGAACAGCACTGACTGGTTCTACGGCCCCATCCGCTACGCTGTCACATCGTCGATGATTATTGTGAACGCCGATGGCACCCTGACACCCGGAAAAACACTCACACGCAGCGATGTTGCCGGACTGATCTACCGCCACATGATGTACAAGCAGGGCCGCCGCACACAGGCTCTTCTTTCTGAAGCAGAAGGGGAGATTGTGAACGTACTGCAGCTCCTTGATAGCAAAGATATCATGCAGGCCGATCTCGCCTCCACACGCGCACTCCTTGCCGCACGCGGTGCATTGGCCAGCCGCCCCGATGAACCGATTGTGAAAGGCGCCATGAAAACCGCAGAAGGGTTCCGCTCACTCGTCAGTGCATTCATTGCAGGATCCACCGGACAGTACCAGCAGGCAGTGGATCTGGCAGGTGCCGCCTGGCAGCTTGCGAATAAAGCCCGCGAATTCTCCCCAAGTCTCGATACATTGGCCACGCAAATGCAAACCGTTGCAAAGACAATGGCCGATGAGGCGCGGAAGAATTTGCAGTAAAAAGGTATCTTTGAGCATTTTACAGAGATAGAGAAATTTGCATATATTTAAATATATTTTATAATATATATACCAGTAATCGTCTGGTGTAAAACTGTTTCACATCCAACGGAGGTAAAAATGCACTTCGAGACGCAGGATCAGATGTTGTGGTTTGTAAATGGCAGCGAGTCAGACCTTATGGCAGATATCATGCTCAAAGCGACCGGCACTTTGACTATGCAACTACAAGTCGCTGCCGGACAACGTGCGCTTGTCGGTCGTATCACGGAAAACTTCGTGGTACACATCGAGAACAGAAGATGGCTTCGCGTCGAAAACAAAGGGAACAAAAGTGCCGTCTGTGAGATTACCTACGAAAACAATACCGTACGATCAGGCGTCGAAGTACTATGCGCA
>CAYRQG010000003.1:3089-10963 GCA_964426345.1 uncultured Candidatus Peribacteria bacterium | reverse complement strand
AGACCTATAATGTCGGACAAATTTCCATCCTCCCGTTAAAGTGAAACACTATTCACCGAGTTTTTCTTTCTCCTATAGAAAGCGAAACTCGGTGTGTTTCCACTGCTCTTATTTCTTCTTCCCCCTCCACACTTTTTTCGGAGCACTGCGCTTCTTCACCAGCAGCTCTGCAGCATCCGCAAGCGTGATACTTTCCACGGTGAATTTCTTCGTGAGGGACGCATTCGTTTTTCCATCGGTCACGTACGGACCGAAGCGGCCGTCTTTCACGTAAATAGTTGCGCCTGTTTCCGGATCTGCACCCAGTGTCTTTAAAGGCTCTGCAGCCTTCTTCTTGCGCTCTGCAGCACTGGTAAGCAGTTCTACTGCTTCTTTGAGCTGTACGAGTCCTGGATCAACGTCTGAGGGCAATGCAGAGGTCACCTCGCCACACTTGAGGTACGGACCAAAGCGTCCGAGCACCACGAACATATCGTTGCCGTCGTGCTTGCCAAGATTCCGCGGGAACGCGAGCAGGCTCATCGCCTGTTCCATGGTGGCGGCATCAATGCTGATGTGCTTTGGAAGCGATGCAGTCTTGGGTCCTTCGCCTTTCACTTTCTTCTTTCCCTTTTCAGGAGGATCCAATCGTCCCAGCTGCACGTAGGCACCGAAGCGTCCGGTGCGCACAATCACTTCGAGTTTGGTATCAGGATCAATGCCGAGCACACGTTCCTTGAGCACATCTTCTTTTTTGATTTCTTTCGTCTTGCTGTCCACCAGTGCCTTGAACGGATTATAAAAATTCTTCAGGAACTTCGTACTCTCATTCGCGCCTTCGGCGATATCATCGAGCGATTGCTCCATGCCGGCGGTGAATTTCAGATCCACAATATCGGGGAAGTGCTCAGAGAGAAGATCTGTCACGGTGAAGGCAATATCCTCCGGAATAAGGTTTCTGCCTTCTTTACGGATGTATCCGCGCTGCTGGATGGTGCTGATGGTGGGCGCGTATGTGGACGGACGTCCGATGCCTTCTTCTTCCATTTTTTTCACGAGACTTGCTTCTGTGTACCGTGCAGGCGGCTTCGTGAAATGTTGTTCGGGTTTGATCTCCTGGCAATCGAGTGATTCACCCACGGAGAGTGGCGGCAGGAATTTCTCTCCTTCTTCGTCGCCTTCCTCTTTCTTGTCTTCATCGGGTTCATCATCTTTCCCGGCGGAGTACGCGCGCAGGAATCCATCGAAGATCACACTCTGTCCGGTGGCACGGAAGCTGTACACATCCACTTTGATATCGGCGGCGATGCGCTTGAATTCTGCAGGCGGCATCTGGGTGGCCATCGTGCGGTTCCAGATCAGTGTGTAGAGCTTCAGTTGCTGATGATCCAGCACCGATGCGAGTGATGCCGGTGTGCGCTCCATTTCGGTGGGACGGATGGCTTCGTGCGCTTCCTGGGCACCCTTCGCTTTTGTCTTAAACAAGCGCGGCGTTGCAAGGACATACTCGCGACCAAACTGGTGTTCGATTGTTGTTTTTGCATCGTCCAATGCTTTCTGACTCAGGTTCACGGAGTCAGTACGCATGTAGGTAATAAGACCTACAGAGCCTTCACCTTTTCCCAGACTCACACCTTCGTAGAGCTGCTGCGCCACAACCATTGTCTGCTTCACGGAGAATCCAAGTTTGCGTGCAGCTTCCTGCTGGAGCGTGGATGTTGTGAATGGAGGAGCGGGATTACGGCTCACTTCTTTCTCTTCCACATTCGACACAGTGAACGGCTTTCCCTCGATATCTTTCAGCACGGAATCTGTCTCTGCCTTATTCGTGAGTCCGATTTTTTCGCCATTCTTCTTATCCAAAAACGCAGAAAAACTCTGCTTCTTTCCGTTCTCCAGTTGCGCTTCGATGGACCAGTATTCTTCCGCAATAAATTTCTGAATCAGACGTTCGCGATCGACAATGATGCGAACAGCGACAGACTGCACACGTCCTGCAGAGAGCCCGGAATACACTTTCTTCCAGAGGAACGGCGAGAGCGTGTATCCCACCAGACGATCGAGAATACGGCGTGCGGCCTGCGAATCCACCAGCTTCATATCGAGCGTGCGGGGGTTTGCGATGGCTGCCTTGATGGCGCTTTCGGTGATTTCGTGGAACACAATACGGTTCACTTTTTCCGCATCTTTTATTTTGAGCGCCTGCGTTAAGTGCCAACCGATTGCCTCTCCTTCACGATCTTCATCAGTCGCGATCCAGACATCATCGGCTTCTTTCATGGCGGCACGCAGCTTCTTGATGACGGCATCTTTGCCATCAGAAATTTCATAGGTTGGTTCAAAACCTTTCTCGACATCAATGCCGAGTCCGCTTTTGGGCAGATCGCGCACGTGACCCATGCTCGCTTCCACGATGTAATCTTTCCCCAAAAAACGCTTGATGGTTTTGGCCTTGGCGGGAGACTCGACTATGACTAAATGTGTTGGCACTTCTTTAATGGTGAAAGGAAATTGTGGCTGGAGACTAGGGAGGGGCGGGGGAGGTTGTCAAACATCGCAGTGTTTTTCGTGTGCTGAATTATCACGTCACCACACTTCTCCAAACTCAGTGTGACACCTTGATTATTCCAATCTAAACCCCTGTTTTTACTGCAAAATAGCGCATTTTTGATCATTGTTTGTACTCAGAGTTTTTGGCAGAGATAAGCCATCGTCCTATTTTTTTGGCTTGGGAAAGCCATTTATATATACCAAATGGCTTGTCAGAGCGGTAAACAGGTCTAGACTGGGAAATAAACAACCTTCTTATCTTCTTCTCCACACTCCTATGTCCAAGCAGGACCTTATCACCAACATTGCCAACGCATCTGGCATTACCAAGCGTGCTGCAGGCAGCGCTCTTGAGGCAATCACGATGATGATCACGAAGGAACTGAAGAAAGGAAACTCTGTGACGATCACAGGTTTCGGAACATTCCGCGTTTCCAAGCGCGCAGCTCGCACAGGCGTGAACCCACGCAACCCGAGCCAGAAAATTTCTATCCCTGCTATGAAGGTTCCGTCCTTCAAGGCTGGAAAGACACTCAAGGACGCTGTTCGCTAAATCGAGCCCCGCCTTCCAAAAAAGCCTCTACTTGTTAGGGGCTTTTTTTGTGAAGCAAAAGCTTCTAGCTTCTAGCTTTCGGCTTTCAGAAGACGTTTTTGACCCGCAAGCTGAAAGCTAGAAGCTGCGTCATTCGTCTGCTATAGTCCAATCCTCATGAACGCCGCCTACATCCAATCCTCCCTCGGCAAACTCCTCGATCTGCTCAACCTGCAGCACGGTGATATCCGCGTGACTGCCGATGGCGACATGACCAGAGTCGATATTGATTCCACCGAAGCAAGCCGCATCATCGGCTGGCACGGCGAGACTCTCAACTCTGTACAACACGTACTCAAGTCGATGATCCGCACCGCAGAAAAACTGGAACGCACGCCACTCGTGATTGTGGATGTGGATGGCTACCGCAAGATGCAGGAAGAGAAGGTCATCAAAATTGCCGAACAGAAAGCAGACTTCGTCCGTCGTACAGGAAGTCGCATCGCACTCAGCCCCATGTCGCCGTACTTCCGCCGCATTGTGCACCTCTACATTGCAAACACGCCTGCCCTCTCCGATCTCACAACAGAAAGTGTTGGAGAAGGTGACTACCGCCAGATTGTGCTGCGTCTCAAGCAGGAAAAGAAAAGCCCGGTTGCCGATTCACAAGGAAGCGAAGAGCTCTCGCCCGTGATGGCTGCGGATGACGGGCTGGAGAATTTGGATATTTGATGAGTGTCACTCTGAGCCCGTCGAAGAGTGATCGAGGCTTGTCTATGTTTCGACGAGCTCAACATGACAGGGGATTTTGAAATGGGCGGCGTATTGCTACGTCACCCGTTTCCTTTCTCATGTTTTCTCTACCTTCGCAGTATTAGGCCGGTGTGATCATGGGCATCAGTGTGTTGCGGCAAATGCCCATTTTATACACTCTCAGAGTGTCGGTGATGTTGCACGTTTCATCGGCATTCTGTGTGTGCCGGACGCTCCATACAAGAATGTACACCGTTCCGGGAATCGAAATCATCCGTTCAGCAGAAAAAAACTTAGGATCCAGATCATTCTTGAACGGTTGCAGCCAGGTAGGACCAATTCCTTTGAACGCTGCCTGCATCTGTTCGAGACTTGCCCACACTTTGACTTCTTTCTTCCAAAGGGCAGTTTTTGGCTTCTGTACCTCCAAAAGAAGATTTACCCATTTTGCATCCTGCGCAGTCACCGTTAAACGATTCCACTTGTCTGTTGTCGGAACAGATTCCCAGAGCACAACGTGCGACTCGGCCATGATCAATTCCTTACTTAAAGAGAAAACATGCATGGAGAGGAAAACTGATTCCTCTATGCAGTGTTCGGAAGAATCAGATTACTCACTACGCGAGATGCTATGAAAGACCAAAGGTACAAGAGTACTGCTAGATGCATAGCAAACAAAAGAGCATTTATTTCGCCTCCCTCCACTCTTCCAAAATCTTCCTCTCCGCCTTACTCAGCTTCTTCGGAATCTCCACGTTCACCACCACGTAGTGATCGCCAATGTGTGATGTCCGTCCGAGTTCCGGCAGCCCCTTTCCCTTGATGCGGAAAATTTGTCCGGGCTGTGTGCCTTCGGGAATGGAGAGTGTAGAGGTTCCATCGACGGTATCGACATCGACCTCTCCACCCAGAATTGCATCGACTGCGGGAATCGCAACAGTGGAACGGATATCCATCCCCTGCCGTTCAAAACGCGCATCGGGGCGCACGCGAATGCGGACGTAGAGATCGCCTGCAGGACCGCCTCTGCGGCCGGAATCTCCCTGCTTGGAAATCCGCAGCGCCTGGCCATTATCGATGCCTGCGGGAATATCGATCGTCACGCGGACTGTATCTGCAATGCGGCCTTCGCCACGGCAGGTGTGACACTTCTTTTCCGGAATCGTTCCCGATCCGCCACAGCTGTTACACACACTGCGCTGCTGAATTTGTCCGAAGAAGGAATGGACGGATCTGGTGACTTGTCCGGTGCCGCCGCAGGTATCGCACTTGATGACTTTTGATCCCGGCTCCGCGCCACTTCCGGTACACGTACTCCACGTATTCAACCGGCGCAGATCAATCGGGTGCTGCACACCGTGCAGCACCTCCTGCAGCGTGATGATAATTTCCACTTCACGGCTGTCTCCCTGATTGGGATCTCTGCCCCCTTCTTTCTGTCCGCCAAAGAAGCTGCCGAAAATATCGCCCAGGTCGGAAAACGCATCGGCACCATTCTGGAATCCGGAGAAATCAAATCCGCCGAAGCCGCCTCCGCCTCCACCCATGTTTCCGGTCGTCCCGAACTGATCGTACTGCTGCTTCTTCTGGGCATCGCCGAGTATTTCGTACGCTTCGTTTATTTCCTTAAATTTGTCTTCCGCTGCTTTATCGCCCTTATGCTTATCGGGGTGCCATTCTTTGCTCTTTTTTCTGTAGGCACTTTTAATCTCCTCGGGAGTTGCACCCTTCGACAAACCTAAAACGGCATAGAGATCCTTGGCCATGTGGTGATTATACGGCCTGAGGCCGGGCTTTCGCTAGGACGAATTGTGTATTCTTTGAAGAAAACTCCATTCCGGGAGATACAAGAAGGCCCTGGCTCTATTGGGCTAATTCTGCTATACTATTTTGATGTCTTCACTCCATCTCCAGCGCCGCCCATTCAGCTTCCCGCGCCTCATACTGGCTCTTGGGATTGTGGCAGTAGTGGCAGGAACACTGGGAGTGATGTACCAGAACAATTCACTCGAAGCCTATCTTGTCCGGAAGAAAGTGGTGACCCCGTGGTTCACACTGGATGAACAGGATGTGTTCAGTGGTGCCACCATTCCCGCAAATACCAACGTCGTCTTCCATTTGCCGTTTGATTTTACGACAATCGATAGACAGGTTCTTCTGGGGCTTAAAGGAAAGACGGTCCGGTACTGGGGATACTGCTTCCCGCAAAACTACGATCCCAGTGTTGTCACAAACCGCACCGGATTCCCGGGACAAATGTTCCTCTCGGAAAAAGAGCGCGCTGTCCGCGCAGAGCAGGAAGCCGCAAAGCAGCCGCAGTTCTCGCTGCAGCATTTGCCCACCAAGGCAGAAATTGCACGGTTGCAGGAACGGTCTTCCTCCACCATCCGTCATCAGATTGATACCTTCAAGCCCGGCATGCTGTGCTACATCATGACCGAAGCGCCCATGGCGATCGGACTGGATGAAGACAACGACTCCATCAATAACAAGCTCGAGGCAGAAATCGGAACCGATCCCGGGAATCCCGACAGTGATGGCGACGGTATTGTGGATGGCAAGGAGTATCAGACCGGTACCAATCCTGTGCTGCGCGATACCGATGGTGATGGAATTATTGATGGTATTGAAGACCGCAACTGGAACGGGCGTGTGGATGCCACGGAAACTGATCCGCGCACCAAAGATACGGATCGCGATGGTCTGTGTGACGGTATGTGCCGCGAACGCCTGAGCAACGGGCAGCAGCTCTATGCGGGTGAAGATCGCAACCTGAACGGCACAGTGGATGATGGCGAAACAGATCCTCTGCTCATAGATTCCAAGCATGACGGATACGGCGATTACCAGCGTTTCCTGAAGTGTATTCTTGATGGCCGCTCTGACTGTTAATTGCCAATTTCTCTGATTTCCTCTATAATATTCAGATGACATACACACACATCCTTCGCGGGCTTCTCCTGACGGTACTCGTTGTCCCGATGACAACACTGGCCTATACGTCCCCGGAGGAAGTGCTCAACAGCGATGAAAATGCAGGATTCTACAATCCTCCTCCCAGTCCGCGTCACACTCAGGAAATTCAGGCTCAGCAGCAGGCGAGCGTTGCCGCATGGCGCGCCGCAGAGCAGCAGGCACTTTTTGAAAAGTCCTCTGCTTCCTCTGCTCCCGCATCTGACGACATCGATCCATTCCATGGAGCAGCCCCCTCCGAACCGACCTACGGACAGACATCCGGCCTGAGTGCCACAGACCAGCGCATTCTGGAACGTGTGAAAGCACAGCAGGCGCAGGCAGAAATGGATGCAGCAGTGGAAGCTCGCGTCCGTGTGCTCACGTCCCAGCAGGGACTCCACAGCGGCGCACCGTTGACCGATAGCGGCCCGGGAACCGTCATCAGCGCGTTTGTACTCGCGGGTGCCGGTCTTTGGACTATCTGGAAAGCAAAGCGACTGGAAAAGGCACAGGATTGAGATTGAGGGATGAGAGTGAGATTGGGGAAGCAAGTGAACGATTGTTCTCTTTTTTCGCGTGCAACTGAGACATCTGGTAGCGTGCATTTATGCAATCCGTGCTCTCCCTTGGGAGAAAACACTGGCACATCCTGCACATGCAGCAGGACATCGACGTATTTATTGCCGATCGTCTCCAGGCGCTGAACGCACAGGCAACGGATTTGTGGGACGATGCGAGTCTCTTTCCTGATTTGGAGAAAGCAATGGCGCGTGTGAAGAAGGCAATTGCAGCACAGGAACAGATCGCGATTTTTGGTGACTACGATTGCGATGGCATTACCTCCACAGCACAGATGCTGCGCTACCTGCAGAGACACGGCAACAATCCGATTGTGCGTCTCCCACACCGTATTCACGACGGATACGGACTGCGCGATAAACATATCGATGAATTCGCGGCGCGGGATGTATCGCTCATCATTACTGTTGATACGGGCATTAGCGCAATAGATGCATTGAAGAGCGCACAGGAAAAGGGAATCGACGTTATCATTCTGGATCATCACCATATGACAGCACGCCCCGATGCCTTTGCGATTCTGCAT
>CAYRQG010000003.1:0-3079 GCA_964426345.1 uncultured Candidatus Peribacteria bacterium | reverse complement strand
CCGGGATTTCCGGAGCCGTACCCTTCTGCTGCAGGTGTCGTGTTTTTGTTTGTGAGTGCACTCGAAGGTGGAGCATGGGCAGAGCGCGATATCGATTTAAGCCTGGCATTGTTCGGTACGGTTGCCGATCTTGTCCCACTGGGTGCATGTATCCACAGACTCGTGCAGGAAGGACTCCGTGCTCTCAGGCGTTTACCCGCAGGGCCAATCAAACATTTTGTGGACGCAGTCGGAAATGGAAAGCCGCTCACCTCCATTGATATCGCCTTCCGTATTGCCCCGCGCATCAATGCCGCCGGCCGCATGGATGATCCGGTGCTGGCACTCAACGCATTGCTTCATGGCGGTGAGCCGCTGAAAAATCTCGAGGCGCTCAACACATTCAGACAAGAAGAAACCACGCGCTGCATTGATCATGCTTTACTATCTCTCTCGAAATACGGCGAGAATCTTCCCGCATTCCTGGCAGTGGCCGATGCATCGTACAGTCCGGGAATCGTGGGACTCATTGCAGGAAAGCTCACCGAAAGATTCGGGCGCCCGTCGATGGCAGTTTCGGTGAATGGCACCGCATGTACTGCAAGTCTCCGCAGTCCAGCGGTCTATAACATTGTCGAAGGCCTGGAACGCGTGCGTCATTTGCTCACTGATTTTGGGGGACATGCACAGGCAGCAGGATGTTCGTTCCCACTGGAACACTTTGATGCCATCGGTACCGCCATGGATGCCGACATCCGCGCTCATGTCGATGCCGATTTGCTGGCACCGGGATTGCACATTGATGCAGAGATCGATGCCAGCGCTATTAACAATCGCATTGTATTGGCGCTCCAGCAGTTAGAACCCTACGGACAGGGAAACAGTGAGCCACTCTTTTTGGTGCGCAATGCAGTGCTTCAAAACACACGCAGAGTGGGAAGCGACGGCAAGCATCTCTCGGCAATGGTGGGGAGCAGCAAGCTGATTGGGTTTGGACTCGGGGACTTGATAGAAGAAACCGTGCGCCCGCTGGATCTGGTGTGCAGGATTGGGATGGATACGTGGAA
This sequence comes from uncultured Candidatus Peribacteria bacterium, assembly GCA_964426345.1. GTDB lineage: Bacteria > Patescibacteriota > Gracilibacteria > Peribacterales > Peribacteraceae > CALREJ01. The sequence continues at coordinate 2,033 of CAYRQG010000003.1, read as the reverse complement.
CGGACGAATGATGCCGCAATTGTTTTTGGTGGACGCGAGATGACGTTGCCAAGGTATGTAAGGTGACCAACGGGACCGACGTGATAGTGTAGGAGTAGAAAAAGGGCCCTCGGAAACCTTGGTACCCTTTACATACATTGGTCACTTTCGTTCAGACCGGAGCCAAACGTCCTTCCATATTGAACACACTCGTGATGGAGACATCAAACGCAGCAGCAATCTTGTAGGCAAGCAACACAGACGGATTTGTCTGTCCGCGCTCAATAGACATGATTGTCTGGCGGCTCACTCCTGTGCGGAGCGCCAACTCTTCCTGAGTCATGCCGTGTTCGAACCGGAGCTTGCGGATATAGTTGAGGAGTTGGACGGAGGACATGTGTGATTGGGGGAGCGATGAATAGTACACTTTGCAAAGTGAGAGCGCAATTCTACTGTGGAGTTGCTCCTGTGCAAGACTATTTCCGGGAGATTTTTCTTTGAGCACAATGTGATTTTCTCACCGTAGAAAAAATGTATTCGCGAATGCATCAGCGCACACTTTTCTCTCTTTGCCACTCAAGGTTTTTGCCCATATCCACCCGTTTGCGATAGAGTGCTGTGAGCGAATGTCTTCACCATTTCCCTTCCACGGCATTTTTTCCTCGCTCGGACAAGAGCAGAATTTGCCGACTACGGACACCGATGACGAACCATTCGTTGGTAACAGTTTGCCAACTCCCACGTTTAACGATCCCAAGCCTGCGCAGAAATCGGCAGGACATGTGGCGGTGGATATTTACGAATTCGAAAATTACTACATCATCAAAGCGCCGATTGCCGGTGTAAAACTCTCGGATCTGGATATCGAAATTACCGATAACGTGATCACCATCCGCGGGAACCGCCAGCAGGGCGACAGCATTCCGTCGGATCAGTATTACCTCCAGGAATGTTTCTGGGGAGAATTCAGCAGGAGCGTGACGCTGCCGTTCACGATTGATCCGAAGAAGATTAAGGCGACCTTCAACAAAGAGTGCATTCTGAAGATTCTGATTCCCAAAGAAGAGAAGGTGAAAATTGTGAGAATTAACGAGGTCTAAATTTTAAAAATTGATGAGAAACGTTTCACTGATGATTTTTTCTGTGTAACAAAAAAACGTCTGACGGAGTGAACCACCAGACGCTTTGCTGCACGAGACCGACGGATTTCATGCTTCATATCACTTGAGAATATTTTCGGTAACAAGTGCGATCCTGGTGTGATCGAAACGATCATGGTCGACCACAAAGTGCAACGATCCTCCAATGAGGATCATCTCACCTTCGTCGTCCCAAGCCTCGGTGGGCAGATAATAATCCTCCCACAACCGGGCACCGCCATTCACCAGATAGTAAATCGCTTTCGCCATTACAATTGTTTGGGGCGTCGCCAATCGTTCACGGACACCCACAAAACGGGTTATACCGTTAATGGGCTTTCCAATAGAGTCCCGGACCGGAGAGATGCGCACTTGGTGGTAACATCCATGACCTCCTTTGGTCGCATACATTTTCGCCGTGCGTAATCCCGGTGTTTCCGGGAAAATGCGACAGCGTTTCTGCTTGTCGTACGGATCCGGCACTTCTGCAACTGCGATATAGCTGACATTGAAGCCGGGGTTGAAGAATGTGAAAAATTCCGGGTGCGGCTCTGGTGGTGTACCGAAACGGGCAAAATCTGCCGCGCTGTAGTTGCGATTCATCAATACATTAATCTTGTGTGCGTCGACAAAGAGGTTGGGAGCGGGGGAAGAAGACACTGGTGTTGTGGCTGTGGCAGTAGACGACATCGTACCCTCCATTACTTTCTTTCATTGGGAATCGGACCTGTTTGAAATGAGACAAGCACGCTATTACCGTCCTAGAAAGTAACAAAGTGCTTGTCTCTGTATTCTCAAATTTGACGATGCTTCAAAAGAGCCCTGGCGTAACGATACGATATTTCTTTCATACGTCAATGTCTCAGGAATAGATCAAGTCGCTTCCACCTTGTACGCTACCTCCTCACTCCCTGT
>CAYRQG010000002.1:19551-27802 GCA_964426345.1 uncultured Candidatus Peribacteria bacterium | reverse complement strand
CAGCCGCAGCTCCGGGAAGCGTGACAGGGATTACCGCCAGCCTCCAGGGCGGCAAGGTTCTTGTGACATGGAATCCACTCCCCGATACAAACATTGTGGCCTACCGTGTGTTCTTCAGTCATGCATCCATTCTGAGCAGCGAAGGACTCTACGACGACTACGATACGGTGGATGGAAGTGTGAATAGTTACACGATTGTGAACACGCCGCAGAGCGACACAGTGTATGTGTCTCTTCTTGCCATGAACTCTGCAGGTGAAGAGAGTCCGTACTTTGCCGAAGAGGCGAGTGTGAAGCTGAACGACGGAGGCTCTATGCAGCCAACTCCCGTGAGTAGCGCAATGACGAGCGTTGCCACTTCGTCTGCACCAAGCATTCCCGATACTCCGTTCATCCCCACTCAGACCGACGCACAGCTGCGCCTTCTTTCTGTGCGCACACTGTCAGCTACAGGCGTAGAACTCACGTTCTCCCAAATTGTGAGCATTGATCCTGCTACCGCAACCCAGGCGTTTGATATCCAGAGCGGCAGCGGTTCCCCGCTTACCATGACCCGCCTTTCCATTGTGGGAAACATTGTCCGTATTGATACCACTCCGCAGACACGCGGTATGGTCTACGCTGTTCTTGTGGGAAACGGTGTCCTTGGTGTTGATCCTGTGACCGGCGCTACCGCTCCACTCGATCCATCCCAGGCTCCTATGCTCTTTACGGGTGATCCAAACGGTATTGCACCCGGGGCAACTGCAACCAGTAGCACCGCCTCTGTCTCCAGTGTGATGCCGACAACTCCCTCTGGAAGCGATGTTGCGGCACTCTCTCTGCGTGCCACTCCGGAAAAGAAAAACTACTACGCGATTCAGGCTACCTGGCAGGCTCCGGCAGATCCGCTGCTCATCGGTTTTGAAGTCACCCAGACCACCGACCGCGGCCTTACCTTCAGCAAGCCGAGCGTTCTTGATAAAAACACCGCCATCGTGAGCGTTCCGCATGTTCCGGCTGGAAGCTACGGCATTCTAGTGAAGGCAATGTACAGCGATGGAAGCCGTTCCAGAGGCGTCCTCAAAACTGTCGATCTCCCGGGCACCTCCGCCCCCCTTCAGGGAAATGTGACTGGGAAGCCGGGTACATCCGGACACCTGCCCCAATCAGGCCCTGGCGTGCTTTCTGTGCTGGTTATGCTCGGAAGTGCAGCCGGCTACGCCGTGATGAAACGCCGGCAGCAAGCAATTGCGTAAACTGGGCACATGCCCGCATCGCGCCTGAAAACCCTTGCTGTATCGTTGACCCTTTTTTCGGGAATTCTTGCATTGATGGCCCACGAATTCTTGCTGATGCCGGATGGAAAAACGGTGACGGTCCGGTTTTTTGATGTCGGACAGGGCGACAGCGCACTGATTACCGGACCACACGGACAGCAGATCGTGGTTGATGCCGGTCCCGATATGCGTGCATTGGAAGAACTGGGAAAAGCGATGCCGTTTTTTGATCGGTCGATTGATATTCTCGTTCTCAGCCATCCGCATCTGGATCATGTGGCGGCGTTCCCGGACATTGTGGATCGGTACGACATTCGCCAGGTCATCATCAGTGGCGCTGCGTACGACAACGGTCCGTATCAGGAATTTTTATCGCTCATCAAAGAAAAACATATTCCCATCCTTCTTCCTGTTCCGGGAAAAATTCTCGACCTGGGTGATGGCATGACACTGCACCTCCTCTGGCCGCCTCCCATGTACTTTGGAAAAACACTCAAGAGCATTCACGACAGCAATGTGGTTTTTAAAGTACAGTACGGTGCTGACTCTGTGCTCTTTGTGGGCGATCTGGAAATCGAGATGGAAGAAGAATTGCTTGAGAGAAAAATAGATCTTGCCGCCGATACTTTGAAAGTAGGACATCACGGAAGCAGGACATCCACCTCGAGCGGATTTTTGCTGGCTGTGCATCCTTCTCTTGCGGTTGTGTCTGTAGCCGCGAAGAACAGTTACGGACTACCGGACGAAGATGTACTGGCGCGCCTCACACACTTTGGAATTCCCTATAAAACGACGGTGTCGGGAACCATTCTTTGGAAGATGGATGGAAATCCCGGATTATAAAATACGTAAAAGCTCGGGGCATTCTCTCGAATGCCCCTGCCTTTATGCATCGTGCAACGCAATTAATTTACCAGGTGGAGGATCGTAGTGAAGCGTGATATAAATACCAGACCACTGATGGTACCCCACCAACGCAAATCGCTTCCACTTTGCACTAAAGGAGCTTGTGATGACGAAGCAATCTTCGAACAGAGGGCATCCCACTTTCCGAAAATACAAGATGGAGGCAAGGGCCACCTGTCTCACGGTGGGCGCTTTTTTTCTTTCTTGCTCGAGATTCCCTAGAACATGTCGATGCTGCACCGACACGATCTGTCCTGCCTGCCCCCGCTCATACCAGAATGGTTCTTCGGGGAATATCGGCGATGGCGTGATCATACGAGGGATAACAATCCTGCTATCCTCAGACAAGGCACTCATCTCCGATACTGACTGTTCAGTATCTGGAAATGTGAGGCGACATGCATACTTAAAACGCTGCAGATGCCTGAGTGGGTTCAGTAAGTGGTCCACCTCGTCATTTTGTAGCTCTACTTTCTCGATCCCCATTGTATTCATCCTTTCGGTGCTACGTGACTTTGAATTGCTTTGCGCGACGATGCCAAAGGCCTTCTCTAAGTATCCAATGATATTTATCATTGTCAATAAACATGTCATCGTTCACATACTTTCCAAAAGACGATATCAGAGGCTATTCTCTGGGAAATGGACGAAAAAGAAGGCCTGTAGAGCGAATGTGGGGCTATTTGACATAATTAGATAAAGTAATCATAATATGCATACTATGACTCCAGAATCCGCACCTGGCCGGCTTTATACGAATAATGATGCTGTGTACGATCGCCTCCGGCTTTCCTCAGGAAAAGCAGAGACATTTCCCGAGCGCTGGCATGCGATTGAAGCAGAGGAAGCGCGTACGCGTGAGCGCTTGGAGCATGCACTTGCAGCAAGTTATGCAACCGTTAGCATCGGATCAAAACTATTAAATCCTGAGGCAGAGCTGGGGGAGCAGGAATGGAATGAGGCACTGAAATTTTTGAGCGAACTCGGTCCCGTCACGGTGAAAAATTATCCGCTGCATCTGCATGTTCGTACGGCAGCCGCATTTGCCGAAAAACTGCTTGCTGCTTTACAGGAAAAAGAAATTGGTGACTTTGCAGACTTGGATCCTATGACTGTCAAAATCCAAACACTCTTTCATGATATCGGGAAAAATGCGGGGCAATTTGGATATGGGCAAACAGAGGCAGAGGGGGAAGCTGTCCTGGAAAAAACAGGGATGTCTCACTTGGGTGTACCGACCGTATTTTTGGGGGCAGATTTTAAATCGCTCGACGAACATACACCGCTGGAAAAGGTGATCATCTATGCCGATTTGTGCAGCGGCAGAGAGCCGGATGAACCCGGTCGCATCAAGACATTTGAAGAGCGCCTTGGTAAGCATATTGCAACGCGCACGTTGAGCGATTACACAGAGTACTCCGGCCGCATGCCCGTGCGTGACAGTGAGATTGATGGACTGCTCTGCCTGGATCGCGGCGACAGAGATCGCTACACCGTGTTCTATAGAGAACTAGACCGGTATTTCCAGTCGCTGGGTATTGATCGCGCTGCTATTCAGCAAGAGATCATGACACAGGAGGAAACATCGGACGACCCTGTACTGCAATCACTCCGCAAAGGTGCAGCCGCATTTGAACCGCAAGCGTAATCACATTCGTCCGTAGCCACCGCGGGGACCGGCCCCTATACTCAGTCCAATGAAGACTCTCCTTCTCCTCGCCGGCCAATCCAAGCGTTTCTGGCCTCTTTCCGAGAAGCCGCTCTTTCCCATTGCAGGGAAGACGTTGCTGGAGCATATCGTCGATCGCCTGAATGAGGCCGGATGTGGCGATATCGTGTTTATTGGAGGAGCACATAACCTGGATGATGCGCGTCAGCTTTTTCCGCAGGGCACCATGGTGGAACAGGAAAAACTGGAGCTGGGGATGCGCGGGGCGCTGCTGAGTGCATTGCCGACTATTGGCACTGAGCCCGTACTGATTGTGAGCACAAACGACATGATTGATACAGCGTCCTACGCGGCAACCGTTGCCATGGGAAAAGAGACCGACGGGGGAGCGATTCTGGCCAAGCAGGTGACATCGTATTTCCCGGGCGGATATTTATCGGTGAGTGATGATCGCATAACCGGCATTGTCGAAAAGCCGGGCGAAGGAAAAGAGCCGAGCGATCTTGTGACTATTGTGTGCCACTACCACAACGATCCCGTCGCATTGCTGGATGCTCTCCAGCATGTGGATGAATCGACAGACGACGGCTACGAGCAGGCGCTCGCAACGCTCTTCCAGTCGCGCATCTACAAAGCCGTTCCCTACAATGGCATCTGGCAGGCAGTAAAATTCCCGTGGCATATTCTGCATCTGCTGCCGCTTCTCTTGAGCAAGATTGAAGGCCAGACCATTCACCCGTCTGCAACTATTCACCCCTCTGCAGTGATTGATGGTCCAGTCGTCATTGAAGAAGGAGTTCGCATCATGCCCAACGCCTGCATTGTGGGACCGGCGACGATTGGCAAGGGGACAATCATCGGAAACAATGCGCTCGTGCGCGGGAGCTCGATTGGGGACCAGTGCGTGGTGGGCTACAACACGGAAGTGAAGAGCAGCGTGCTCTGCAATCATGTGTGGACGCATAGCACCTACATTGGCGATAGTGTTATTGGAGAAAATGTGAGCTTTGGCGCAGGCGCGGTGACAGGAAATCTGCGGTTGGACGAAGGAGAGATTCTCTCGGATCATCGTGATAATAAGCTGGCGACCGGACTCACAAAGTTCGGCACCATCATTGGGCGTAACAGCCGCATTGGGATTCATGTGGGCATCAACCCTGGTGTGAAAATCGGGCAGGGGACGTTTGTGAGCAGTGGAACACTGGTCGATCAGGACATTCCGGAGCGTAGCTTTGTGAAGATGAAAGATGGCATGCTGAACGTACGTGAAAATACAGCGGAAGCACCGCAGCCGGCGGATCGGGATAAATATAAGAAGACGCTTTGAATGGGGATATCAGGTATCAGTCACCAGGAATCAGGGTGTTTGGATATTGACCAGCGTTCAATAAAATTGTATTTTACTATTAATTGATGGCGTTCATCAAGTTCTTTCAGTCTCACTCGCTATAAGGAATCTATCGTGCAACAAACCCAGTCCGGTACGTCGAAAACTGTTTTTCTCTTCCTGTGCTTCGTCATCTCAGGAACATGCAGCATGATGATCATTAGAAAAGAAGACAGTTTACCCTGGATTCTTACGGGAGCATTCGGCGTAGGAACAGTCTGCGTGCTCATCGTGCATGGCTTCATGACGCTTATTGAAAGGGATTCAAGAAAATCACGAAAACGCAAACGGGTGAGATAATTACCCTCAGTTCGTATCGAGACAATACTCTCGTGGGCTGGGGGTATTGTTAATAGGGGAGTTTTCCACAAACCGGTGGAAAAGGTGGTCTGGTGGGAACTATGGGGATAACTGTCTTTTCTGAAATACAGCGTTGTAGTGAAAGTGCGCCTCATCCACATGCGAAAAAGTGACCATAATGCACAAAAAACTTATCCACAGGCAGTGTGGATAACTCGGGGAAGGTGCTCTCCACATGCGCCAGGCAGTTACCCACAGGGGTTTTAGGTTTTGGCTTCTGGAAGCCATTTTTAGAGTTTTGGCTTTCTTGGGCCATAAAAAGTCTCTTCTCCACGGGTTTTCCACACCCTTCCCACACATTTCTTTTGCACAAGATGCATGAATTCCTTCTTCTCTGGCTTTTAAGAGAATGTTGCATCCACATATCCACAGAACAGGCCCAAATCATCTCCAAATTGATAGTGGTATGATGATGATGAATTCAATATAGTTACTTTCTTATTACTTTATTCATAGCGTATGAAATTCTCGTGTAACACCCAAGACTTCTTACAGGGAATACAATTGGTGAGTCGTGCAATCAGCGGACAACAGGCGTTACCAATTCTGGGAAATATTCTTTTCCGGGTTGAGGGAACTGTATGCACAGTGAGCGCAACTGATTTGGAATTGAGTATTATCACGAGTTTTCCGGCGAATGTTGAAAGTGAAGGATCAATCACCATTCCATCAAAAGCGATTTTAAACTTTGCCCAATATAATACGGATCCGGAAATTGTTCTTGAGACGGTAGATGGTACACAACTGAAAGTAACATCCAAGCAAAGTAAGACATCACTCTCAGGAGAATCTGCCAAAGACTATCCATCCATTCCAGTTGTGGATCAAAAGACATCATTTAAATTGGACGCAGCACCACTTTTGGAAGCACTCAATCTTGTAACATTTGCCTCGGCACGTACAAGTTTGCGCCCTGTTCTCTCTGGTGTGTATCTGCGAACAGAAGGAGGGAAGTTAGTGGTGGTGGCGACCGATAGCTATCGCCTGTCTGAAATGATTATCCCTACTGATGTGACAGAAGAATTTTCCTGCATCATTCCCGTAAAGGTGTTGGATGAATTGAAGGTGATGCTCGCGTCCAAGAAACCACCAAAAGCGACTCCAACCGAAGAAGGAGAAAAGCAGGGGGAGCGCAAAGAGGCTATTCCCGTGACTGTCAGTTTAAGTGCCCAGCAGATTGAAATTCATGTGGGTAATAGTCGTTTAGTATCTCGTTTAATTGAAGGAAAGTTCCCGGACTATCGCCAGATTATCCCCAAAGAAAACACCACAAAGGCGTTCATCAGCACCCGCGAACTGACAACAGCTGTGAAGCGCATGCATTACTTTGCCAAAGAGGTGAATAATAACCTTACATTCTCGTTGAGCGGGGCAGAGGCGCATATCAACACGCCGCAGACGCAGCTCGGAAAAGATGAAACGACGATTCCGGCAGAAATTACCGGGACAGATGGCAAGATTGCCCTGAGTAGCAGCTACCTGCTGGATTTCCTGTCGCATATCGATGTAGACACGCTGGAGCTCCGGATTACCGATAGCATGCATCCTGCGGTGTTCCATATTCCTGCGAATGACAAATTCCTACACCTGATTATGCCGCTGCGGATGCAGGAAAGTTGATTTCAAAATACCCAAGACGTCCATGTCTTGGGGGGTGATCAGTTATGTTTCTACTGCTGTGCTTTGGCGCGGATATAGGCATTCCAGCCAATAGCCGCCCGGGCTGCCGCTGCAGGACTGGCATTCGGATTGGGTGGATCCATGCGGTACCCGCTCTTTGCCATGGATTCTCCTACCTCTGTCATAACACGTGACCAATTGGTGGTGTTATCAGGTCTTGGATCTGACATCATTCTCCCCCCATAAAAAAACAAAAGAACGGACAGTGGTTACAACTGAACTTCTGCAATATATCACTCCCACCATGTTATAAAAAAGTGGGATGTATTCCTATGTGTGCACAGGAAAAAGTAGTTGTATTTGGTTGATGAAATAGTATAATTGAGCCAGATTTCAATGCATGGATCAAACGACTATGCATCATAGAGAATCGCCAATGGGGCGACGTTTTCTGTATCAATAACCCTTTTACCGTTTTGGTATCGGGGTACATCTCATCATCGGTTTATATATGAAACCTTCCCTCCTCATTGGACGGGACACCCACCGGGAATTATCCGACCTTCTGCACGCAGAGGGATCTTTGGTAATCTCGGGTGCCGGCAATGAAACCGCAAAGGCGATGCTGATTAGTCACCTGCTTCAATTCCACATGCAGCCCACATTGATTGTGGCGGATGATGAAGCGCAGGTGGATGTATTGCGACACTGGCTCGAATTTTTTGATCAGGAACCGGTGACGTTTGTGGATATTGATAAAGGTGAAGATGATGTGACTCTGACCACCGATACATTGCAGCGGTTTTTGTTGTTCATGCGTGGCGAGGCGAAAGTATTTTTAACGTCGAAGAAAGTCTATGAGTCTGCGTTTCCACTTTATTCGGATCTGAAAAAGCGCAGTATGTCTCTAAAAATGGGAGATGAATTACCATTTACACAATTTGTCGAAGATCTGCTCGCACGCGGATATGAGCATGGTCTCGATACAATTCTATCGCCCGGTCAGTACCGCAGAACGGGAGACACTCTCGATATTTACCCGATTCAATC
>CAYRQG010000002.1:16913-19541 GCA_964426345.1 uncultured Candidatus Peribacteria bacterium | reverse complement strand
AATCCGAGGTTCCGTATCGCATTCAATTTAATTTCGACACGATCGAGAAAATTACCTACATCGATAGCAATGGTGAAATTCATGAAACCGAAAAAGATGTATCACTTGTGCCGGTGACCTTTGAAAAGACAGCGACAATCGGGGCACAGTTCCCGGCGGAAGCATTGCTGATTATCGATGATCTCGATGAACTGGAAAAACCGACACTCGGTTCCAGTGTCCGCTTCACATCTTTTCCGGAATCACAGGAACACCACGTGCATTTGCGCTACCTTTCAGTGCTCAAGTTCTACACACTCACAGACTTCCTGAATGACCTGAAAGACAAACTGCAGCAGGAGTGGAGCATTCTGATTGTGAGCCGCAGGAGCGAGGAATTGCAGGGTATTTTCAAAGAAGAACGCATCCGGTTTTCTCTGTCCGATCGTGAACCGGGGGCGGTGACGATTGTTGGTGCCGGCGAAGAAGATCTTCTCCCGCACAGTATCCAGAACCCGGATTCCCAGTGCGCGCTCCTCACCGATCGTGAGATTTTCACCCTTCGCAAATCCGGCAAAGAGCGCTCTGTCCAAAAGCTCGCGCTCGATTTCCTCACATCACTTTCTGCCGGCGATTACGTGGTGCACATGGAGCATGGTATCGGACGGTTTGAGGGCATGACCCAGAAGACGATTGATGACACGGTGCGTGAATACTTGGAACTCACCTATGCCGAAGGCGATAAGTTATTTATCCCTGTGGACCAGGCAGACAAACTCAGCAAGTTCGTGCACGAAGAAGGACAGGAGCCGGTGCTCACGCGTCTGGGGGAATCGGCATGGAAGAAGGTATCGGAAAAAATCCGCAAAGAGACCAAGGAAATTGCGAAGGATCTTCTGGCGCTCTACGCCAAGCGTGCGGCTGCCAAGGGATTTGCGTATGGAGGCGATAACGAAACCTACAAGAAATTTGAAGACGCGTTCCAGTACACAGAAACTCCCGGACAGCGCAAAGCGATTGATGATATCAAGCGCGATATGGAAGATGATCACCCAATGGATCGCCTGGTGTGTGGAGATGTGGGATTTGGAAAAACAGAAGTTGCGATGCGTGCTGCCTTCAAGGCGGTGCAGGACGGAAAGCAGGTGGCGGTCATTGCGCCCATCACCATTCTTGCCGATCAGCATTACCACAATTTCCAGGAACGCATGAAAGGCTTCTCAGTGTCGATTGAAATGCTCTCGCGGTTCCGTACCCCGAAGCAACAGGAAGAATCACTGGAGAGGCTACGGAAGGGCAAGGCTGACATCGTGATCGGGACGCACAGACTTCTCCAGGATGATGTGAAGTTCCTGAACCTCGGACTTGTTATTGTGGATGAAGAGCAGCGATTCGGCGTGAAGCAGAAAGAGAAGTTTAAAGAGATGCGTGCGTCGGTGGATATCCTCACACTCACAGCGACACCTATCCCGCGCACACTCAACCTCGGACTCCATAAGCTCCGCGACATTACGACGATCACTACCCCTCCTCCCGGACGTCTGCCGATTATTACCGAGGTCCGTAAATACAGCGACGCGCTCGTGCGTCAGGCGATTGTGCACGAGATTGAACGTGGTGGTCAGTGTTTCGTGTTGCATAACAGAGTGGAAACAATCGATGCATTTGCGCAAAAACTGAAAGCACAAATTCCCGAGGCAACGTTTGTGGTTGCACACGGTCAGCTCAAACCTGAAGATCTGGAAGAACGTATTCTTGCCTTCAAGCAGGGAAAGTATTCGGTGCTCGTGAGCTCTACCATTATCGAAAACGGGATCGACCTCCCGCGTGCCAATACACTGATTGTGAACGAGGCAGAGAAGTTCGGACTCGCGCAGCTCTACCAGCTCCGCGGACGTGTGGGACGCTCGAAGATTCAGGCGTTCGCGTACCTGCTCTACCACAGTCAGAAACTGAAAGATGATGCGAAGAAGAGACTTCGTGCCATTGTGGAGGCCTGTGAACTCGGAAGCGGATTTCAAGTGGCCATGCGCGATTTGGAGATTCGTGGCGCGGGAGAAATTCTGGGCGCCAGTCAGGCGGGAACCATGAACACCGTGGGAGTGAGTCACTATCTCCGCATGCTGAAAAACGCAGTTGAAGAAATGAAGTCCGGCGGAACGGTGATGGAAGAGGAGTTGGAGAACACCGAAATCCTGCTCCCGATTGAAGCCCTCCTCCCGACATTTTATATTCCCGACAGCGGCGAAAAAATCTCTGTATACCAGAAGCTTGCGTCTAGCGAAGAAGAGTCGACCCTCGCAGAATTCGAAGCGGATCTGCGCGATGAATATGGTGAACCTCCAAAGCAGGTAATGAACCTGTTTGCAGTGCTCCGCCTGAAACTTGCCTGCCGCAAAGCAGGAGTGATCCGCGTGAAAGTAGAAGACCGCACCCGTACCGAACGCGATGTGCTTTTGACCCTGAGTGCCAGAGTGGAAGCGATGGATATCATGCGCATTCTGCAGGCGAACCCGCAGTGGAAAATCAGCAGCAATACGCTGCGTATTGGCGAAGAGCAGCTGATCAAAATTGCCGGCAACCGTGATTATTTGGCGGAGCTCACACGCGAAGTGAAGACCCTCATTCGTCCGCCAAAGCCCAAAAAAG
>CAYRQG010000002.1:0-16903 GCA_964426345.1 uncultured Candidatus Peribacteria bacterium | reverse complement strand
CGCCCGCGCCGCCGCCGAAGAAGGAAGAGAAGGCCGCGAAGGCCAGCGCGCCGGCGAAGAAGGAAGAGCCGCCGCCGCCGCGCCGCGAGGATCCGAAGCCCGCGCAGGAAGAGTCACCGCCTCCGCCCAAAAAAGAGAAGAAGGAGCAAGTGGAAGAGGAGGTGGAGACGGAGGCTTAATGGACAGTGTCCAATACCACATCTTTTACCGTCATTTGGTAGCGTTCTTGTAGTGCCTGTCGCATATCCTCAATCGTTTTTCCAAAGGCAAGTACATTGATGCCATCCATGGAGAATGCAACAAATTCACCCTGGTGAGCGATGATGTCTTCTCCGGGCAAAGGGTAGGCATTACGGTTTGCTGTGAAGTTTTGCATAGCACAGCTCACTGTACTACTTGCTCTATTACATGCAAGAATGGGGTATCCGTACGCTTTCGCCTGTCGCTTCATGGTTGGTTTTCCTGTATAATAAAGGGAAATGTCCGATACAAATCCTTTACCGCAAAATCCTCCCGATCAGCGCAAGTTGATGGATGAAAAGCGTGCCCAGTGGGATGCTATTACGCACAGGCGTGAGGAAATGATTGCTGCTGAAAAAGCTAAGGCAGTCGCCAGAGGATCTGCGGATGCTGCACGAGAGAAGAGAGATCAGGAAGCGTTTCATGTAGAGGTAGAAGTGACAAAAGCGCGCAGTGAAGAGCACGAAGAATGGCGTCAGGATCAGCACACCAAGCGCGAGGAAGAAGAGGAGTGGCGCAAGGAAAAAGAGGCCGAGCGATTACGTTTGCTGGAGGAGGAAAAGAAGAAGGACGCAGCAAGAGCAGAACAAAAAGCATATCTGATGAACCTGCACAAAGTGGCCATTGCCCATAAAATCCGCGATAAACGCCAGACGATTGAAGACGAAGCGGTGCGCGAAATTAAAGTGGCCGACGATATGGCAGGCCGGCATTTGCACACGCTGGATGAAGAAACGCAGCGCACGCTGAATCACCTGGAATCCGAACGACAGCGCAAACTCACGCAGACGCGCGTGGAGGATCAGCGCCGCCGGAAGGATATTGAAGAACGTGCGCGCGTTGCCATTGCGGAGGCGCATAATGAGTGGAAGAAGGCGGACAGTGCTGCGCGGCACATGCAGAACCGCATGGAGGCCGGGGATCAGATTTCTGCCGCACGATTTGCGGAAGGGCAGGCAAAAATGCGCATTGAGAGCGAACGCCGGCGCGATCTCCTGACACTGGATGAGAGTACGCAGGCGACGCTCTTTGCCATAGATGCAGAAACCAAACACCTGAAAGACGAAGCTATTAAAAATGCGGCGACCAAGAAACTCCTGATTGAACGTCAGGAAGACAAGAAGAAGCAGGAGGCGGAGCGCCGGAAGGAGAATTTTGAAAAGTGGCTCAAAGATGTGTGATCCGTTATGGGCTATGCGTTATGGGTTACGGGGAACGGAAATAATGGGTATTATCCACATATGCCCGGGTGGCGAAATGGCAGACGCATCAGCCTTAGGAGCTGACGGGAGCAATCCCATGGAGGTTCAAGTCCTCTCCCGGGCACCAGCCTTCGCTAAAGCTACGGCTGGCAGGCCATTCGTCCTATGAAGCGCTTGCTCGCTGTTCTCCCAGTCGTAAAATTTCATTCGCCAGGAGACGGTGAGCGTCTGTTGTCTGTTGAACGTGGGGATGCAAAGCCTGTTTGACCAGGATAGTAGTCGCTTGTTCTAGTCCACTTTCTGCGACCAGAATTTGTGCTGCCAAGGTGGCATTCATAAGATAGGTACTTATATTCGTATACAATTGTTCAAAGGCATCTGGACCGCCTATTTCATCAATTGCTTGTTTTAGAGATGGTGACGTTTCTGCAGTCATTAAAATAAATCATAAATATATATTTTATTTTGTCAAAATTCATCTACGTGCGATTTATTCCTTCTTCTCCCCCGGCACCGGATCATTCTTCGGATCGGCAGTAGGAGAGAGCGCTTCTTTCGCAACATAAGCTAGATCATCTAAAAAGGAATCGGCGGGCATGCCGTTCTCTTTTGCAGGTGGTGGAGAGGTGTTGTCGTCGGGCATAGGAAGAGAGGAAAGATGCAGAGATGTTATTTTTACCATGCAGCAGTAAAGGCTGCATCCATTTCTGCTTTAGTAGCATTGGGATGTGTCTTTTTATACTCAGTTTGCCATTGTTCCAGTCCTTTGATTCCTACGCTGAATGCTGCGTCCATCTCCGGCTTTGTCGCGTTTGGATGATCCTGTTTGTACTGTTCCTGCCAGGAGCCAATGCGCTCCAGGCCTCTGCCCCATTCTTCGAATTGTTCTTTGAAGAAGACGTAACGTGTAAGCAAGGCGATGATCACGATCGCAACGAGGCCGACGAGTATGTACTGAACAGACTTTGTCATAGTGTGGAAGGAAGAATCAAAAGAGGAGCGTTGTTACAGTGGCACGGTCATCGGATCAATAAATTCCTGCACTTCTGCCTCTGTTTCTGCATAGCCGTGATAGTTGCTGTTCCAGCCTTTGTGAATGCCGAAGTGCAGATGCTTGCGGTTGCCATCGGTATCGGTACTTCTGGCTGCACCAAGAATCCCGATCTTCTCGCCTTTGGTGAGGAGCGTTCCCTGTTTGGGCAAAGACTTGAGATCGAGGTGCCCGTAAATCATGGTTACCTTTTCATCGTTGAGCATGCATTCCTGCGTGATGAGTCCGCCGTACCCGCCTGCAAATCCTGCGTAGGTGCCGGTACCCGTGCAGACTGCATAGACATCGATTTCCTTGTCTGCCTCGCTCGGTTTTATTTCAAAATCTGTAGCCACATGATAGCCAACGAAGCGCTCTGGAGGATCGATGGGGTTGGTGGCGGGATCGGGAGTGACATACATACCAAAGTGCAGAGGAGTGGCGCGCCGGGCGCCGTTTTCAATAGGCCAAACACCTGCCTGCCCAAAGGCAGTACAGCCGGTCAGAAAAACAGCGAGAACAAGAGGGAGAGTGCGGGAGGTCATGCAGATATGACTCTCGGACAGTGCAATCATGACGAAACACAGCTTGCAGAGAGGCTAAAAGTGCTTTTGCGGTGATATTCGATAGTTGCTATATATCTGTAATAGTTCATAATAGTAAAAGCTCAGCGTCCTCGAAGATCAAGGAGATTCCGACGCATGCGCGTTGGTCCTTGGTAGTATCGGATGAACTATTTTTAGATGGAGTATTGTATGGAATTTGGTTCCTTTCAGGTGCCAGCAGATGAAGTTGGCATTCCGTTTTTTTCAGGAAACTGCGATACACAAGAAAGCGCAGTTCTCTTTGGGGTTCTGACTGAAATCCGGGCGGGCTTTTTGAGGAATAAATGGAACGTGGGCATTCGGCTGCACCATAGCTTTGATGCAGATCGCTCCAGCACCTTCTCCGATGAAAACTTGCCGCTATTTATCATTGTGAATCTGAAGGCAGACATGCCATCGGCGCACTTTGAAGAAATGCGGCAATTTGCAGGAAGGGGTACAACTGTCTTGGGCATCATGTTGGGAAACTATCCAGGAATACAGCATGCCTTTGAGGCAGCAGGAGGAATGGCATGCTTTCTGCTCCCCGCTGATTCCACGATCAATGTCCAAGAAATGCAGGCATTTATTGATCGCGGCATCCCAAAGAAATCGTAAGAAATTGTTCAACCGATAACCCAGGACTTTTATCCGCCATCATTGCGATGGCGGATTTAGTCGAGGAAACAATTAATCAACGAGTTTGATGTGCAGTTCTTTGAGCTGCTTATCGCTCACAAACGACGGCGCATTCATCATGGCATCCTGCGCTTTGCCATTCTTTGGGAAGGCATAGATATCGCGGATGCTTTCGCATTCCCAGAGCACCATCATCAGGCGATCGAGTCCCGGAGCGCAGCCTCCGTGTGGAGGGGCGCCGAATTCGAACGCGCGGATCATGCCGCCGAACTTCGCATCCACTTCGTCTTTTGTGTAACCGGCAATTTCGAATGCTTTGTACATAATATCCGGACGGTGATTGCGGATGGCGCCACTACTCAATTCAAAGCCGTTACAGCAGATGTCGTACTGGTAGGCCAGAATCTCCGTCGGGTCCTTGGTAAGCAGCGCCTCCATGCCTCCCTGTGGCATAGAGAAGGGGTTGTGGGAGAAGTCGATCTTCTTGTCGGCTTCGTTCCATTCGTACATGGGGAAGTCGACAATCCAGGCCCAGGCTGCTTTCTTGCTATCGGCCAGCTGCTGCTTCTTGGCAACGTGGATGCGGACCTGTCAGAGCACCGTGCAGGCCTTCAGCCAGACATCAGCGGCAAAGAAAATGGCATCACCGGTTTTTGCGCCCATATGCTCAACGAGTTTCTTGGCCAAATCATCACCGAGGAATTTCACAATCGGGGACTGGAGTTCGCCATCTTTCACCAGAATGTAGGCAAGACCCTTGGCGCCATACGTCTTTGCAGTCTCTGTCAGTTCATCAATATCTTTGCGGCTGAACTCGGCACCTCCGGGAACCGTGATTGCCTTCACCACTCCGTTCTTTGCAACGACATCGGCAAATACAGAGAACCCGCACCCCTTCACCATCTCGCTCACATCCTGCAGCTCAATGCCATAGCGCAGGTCTGGCTTATCGGATCCAAAACGGTTCAGGGAATCTTTCCAAGTAATACGTGGGAAGGGAGTCGTCGTGACTTTTTTATCGCTGAACTTGTGTGTGAGTTCGACCATCAGCGGTTCAATCACACCAAACACGTCGTCTTGTTCCACGAAGCTCATTTCCAAATCGAGCTGATAGAACTCCCCGGGGTGACGATCGGCACGCGGGTCTTCATCGCGGAAGCAGGGGGCAATCTGGAAGTAGCGGTCGAGGTTGGCAACCATCAGCAATTGCTTGAATTGCTGGGGAGCCTGGGGCAATGCGTAGAATGTTCCCGGGTGAATGCGACTAGGGACAAGGTAATCGCGCGCGCCTTCCGGAGAGGAGTTTGCAAGAATGGGAGTTTGCACCTCTGTAAAATTGAGCCCGTGCATGTACTGACGAACGTGCGTAATGAGTTGATCGCGATCGTGCAGAATTTTCTGCATTTTCGGACGACGCAAATCGAGGTAACGATATTTTAAACGAAGATCTTCGTTTACTTGCACTTGAGGATCGGCAATTTCAAATGGAGGTGTTTTGGATTCCGCAAGAATTTCAATGCTGGCGGCAATGACTTCGATTTCTCCTGTGGGGTTATCCGTACGCTCTGCACCGGACCTACGAGCTGCGACGCTGCCCTTCACCGATAACACCCATTCGCTGCGCACCTTCTCGGCACTCTCGAAAATATCTTTCTGTTCAGGATTGATCACGACCTGTGTGATTCCATAGTGATCGCGCACATCCAGGAAGATGAGGCCTCCGTGGTCGCGGCGGCGGTGGACCCATCCGCAGATGGTGACGTCAGTTCCTGTGTGGGATGCGCGGAGTTCTCCGCAGGTGTGGGTTCTAAGCATAGTAAAGCGAGTATAGGGTTTATGGGTAGCATCGGGCTAGGGAAAGCGTGTATATTGACTTATTTATATAAATATAGTATTTTGTAATAAGTTTCTGTTCGTTCCCAAACCACCTTTTTCGAAAGGAGTAGCCATGAATTGGTTACTACGCTGCTTCGGTTTTACTGCCGCTCCCATCATCCCCGCATACGAGTTGCCTTATTGGGCAAAGCCGGTGAGGATGCAGTATGGAATCCCCCCAATGCCCTTCCAGGGCTACATGGGGAATACCGCAGCGGAACGTTGGCACCTTTAATAAGGCGCTAAAAGGGCTAAGCGGACAGAAACGTCCGGCAGCAGTTGTGTTCACCTGAATACGATTGCTGCCCCTTTTGATGATCGTTTATTTTGCCTTCTTCCCCGCTTTCTCAAACAACTTCCCCAGCTCTTCCTTAAACTCCTCTACATCCTTAAATTCGCGGTGTACAGACGCAAAACGGATATAGGCGACCTGATCCAACTTCTTCATTTCGCGCATCACGTCATTTCCGATATCGCTCGATTTTACCTCCTGATGGCTGCCCGCCCATTTATCTTCCAGGGTGGAAAGCAGTGTATCGATCTGTTCTTGGGTAACCGGGCGCTTGGAACATGCCAGCCAGATGCCGCGTTCTATTTTGTTGCGGAGATACGGTTCGCGGGTGCCGTCCCGTTTGACCACAATGAACGAGCTTAATTCCTGGCGTTCGAATGTCGTGAACCGATGTTCGCACTTTGGACACTCGCGGCGGCGGCGCACGGATTTTCCTGCCGCGCTCAAACGGGAGTCGATGACAGCGGCATCCGGCGATTTGCAGCGGGGACAGTGCATGACGGGAGGATACCGAAGATTCCGAGGAAACCGAAGAGTCCGAGGATAATTCTAAAAATGTTCATTTATTTGTCTCTATAACCCGCTCCGGGCAATGCCGTGAACCATAGTGGGTTCACGGCGGTACATGGATTTTAGTATTGATGTAATACTGCATTCATCACACCTTCGTGATTTTGACGCGCAAGCAACCTTTCGGCATTGATATGTGCCATGGTGTCATTTCGACCATGTTCAAGTGCCAATTCTCTTTGTTCTGGTGTCATGGCATCGAGCGGAAGGGAGTAATCAACGACCATTTTTGCCGTTTCTGCCTGTGGTGTTTCGCATCGTGCGATCATAGAAAGTGGGGGTAGGGAGTAGAATTTCGCACGCAATACGCTCCTGCATGAAAAATTGCAAGACCCTAAGAGCCCACTTTGGAATCGGCTCTCCTTTAAATTTTGATCGTTCCCGCGCGCAGCGTTTGATCATCGTCCGTCGTCAGATTGATGACAGTCGACGGTGGAACCTGTGGGAGCGTGCCGCTATCGAGCACAAGATCCGGCTGCATCTCCTGTCCTTCAAATTGCGCGGCAATGTCTTCTGCAGAATACGGATTGGGTTTGCCGTGGACGTTTGCAGAGGTGGTGCTGATAGGGAAATTACATGCCTCTGCCAATGCCTGTGCGACAGGGCTGGAGGAAATGCGGACCCCCAGTGTTGCGTAACTGTGGAGGCTCGGGAAAATGGCGCCCGGTGCATCGGGGCGCACAGGGAGAATCAGTGTGAGAGGGCCAGGGAGATGCTGCGTGGCGAGCTCGTCTGCTTTTTCATTCCACACTACCCATTTCTTTGCGCGCTCCAAAGAGGGGAAGAGTCCGCTTACGGGTTGCGTTTCCGGGCGCTGTTTGATGGCGAAGAGTTTTTTGACCGCGAGCGGGTTTCCCAAATTACAGGCGAGCCCGTAACAGGTTTCAGTGGCATGCGCGATGACGCCTCCAGACTGTAAAACAGTAACCGCTTCGGCGAATGATTCTTTGGTGAAAGGGAGGATTTTCATGTGTTTATTCTACAGGTCTTTTCCTGTGTCTGTCTCGCTTGTGGACTTTGTTTTCTTGGGAGATTCGGCAACCGGCTGCTGGGCAAGTGTTGCTGCCACTTGCTGAGGCGCTAAGCGTAATCGAGCGTTCTCCCGCAGCCGCATGATCATTTCGTGCTTGGTAGAAATGAACGGTGTGAAGTGAATGCGTAGGGCATCCTGGGTTTGCATCACGAGTACCAGAGTGCCGAACCCGAAAATATTCTGAATGATGCCATGCTGATTTTTGGTGATATCTTCGAGTGTCCACAAATCAATACTCTGATGATCGTTGACGGTGAGGAGTGTTTTTTTGATGCGGTGTACTTTTTTGTCGGTGATGATAATGACGTACAGAAAGTACTTATAGAATGCGGCAAGAAATGCGCACTGTGCGAAAAGGAAACAGGCACAGAGAATGGCCAACACTGCGTGACGCATGTTGACGGCGGTGTCTTCATCAAACGTGATTTTTGCAATGTACGCGCCCGCTACAATCAATGCCGTCCATCCAATCAGCCGGCAGACGGGCCACCACAGACGAATCCAGTGTTGACGGAAGTAGAACTGAAATTCTTCCCCCTGATCCTTGCCGGGGAAATCGATCTGCCGGCGGGAGTCAGGTGTAATTACCATAGGTAGAGACAAAAAGCCCCCATGCAGAAGCTCACTACAATGACATGCACTACAGCAACCATCCGCAGTCGCCGCATGCTGGCAAAACGGAAGTAAGAGGTGTCGAGTTCGTGTGGGAAAATCAGCGCAGATATTTTTGTGCGGAACATCCACCAAAGGGCCCCTTCACATAGCGCCGTCAGACTCATGGCGATGATGAGAGCGTAGAAGAGAGGGTCCATAAGTAAACGTTTATTTTCCTCTAGTATGAGCGATTGTCAATGATTCTCCGGCAATTCGTACTGACGAATCACTTCGGCGATTTTCTCTTCCAATAGAGGAGAAATGCTCACTGTCAGAGACAGTGGAATCGTCTGCGGGCCAATCTGCAATTGGATACGTTCCGAACCCGGGAAACTCAGAAATACCTGTTTGAGATCGAGGAGCAATTGCTTTGGGGCACGGGCCGGGAGTTCAATTGTATAGATGCTGATGGAGGTATCAGATGTCTCAGAAGGGGCCGAGGGGGCCGATGTGGTTGTGGGCACAGGCGTTGTTCCCGACAGGCCAATTGCAACTTCTATCTTTTCGAGCGGCATATTCAGGAAGAGCCACTTTCCAACAGGTCCCAGAAAATCATCGCCGCCTTCGTCTTCTGTGCGCACGATCACTTTCTCCCCGGCAATCACGTTGCCTTCTTCGTCCACTGCTTCGATTGCCTCTTCCTCTTCATCAATCATACGTCGCGAGACGGAAATACCGCGCTTCGCTTCCTCTTCATCGAAAATACCTTCCTGTTTTGCGCGGCTGATCATGGTGGAGAGGGAGGCGCGCTTGAGTGCTTCGGCACGCATCTGCAACTGGCCCATGCGGTAGTCGATTGTGCCCGCTATCACGAGCACGGTATCGGGCTGCTCGAGCGTGGGCGCCATTTCGGCGTAGGTTTTCGGAAAGAGTGTGATTTCCATTTTCCCCGTCGGATCCTCCAGGAGCACAATGGCCATGGTGTCGCCCTTCTTCGTGCGGATTTTTTTGATGCCTTCCTGAATCCCGGCCACCGTCGCCTTCTTTCCCACGTCTTTCATTGTGAGATCGCCGATCAGCTTCGCTTTGCGACTGATGTATTTGCGCATACCGGCGAGCGGATGACTGGAGACATACAGTCCCATCGTCTCTTTCTCCCACTGCAGTTTTTGCATGGGGGTGGCGGGGGGTGTATCCGGGAATTCAATCAGTGCTTCCTCGTCTTCTACGGCCAGGCTGGCGAATAAATCGCCTTGGGCACTATCGGCATCGCCGGCGCCTTTGCGGTAATCGGTGATGAGCGCGTAGTTGTCGAGAATCTTTCTGCGCTCGCCGAAGCAGTCTAATGCGCCGGCTTTTGCGAGCGATTCGAGGAGCTTCTTATTCAGAATTTTTGATGGCACGCGACGGGCAAAATCTTCAATCGAGGTAAATTTGCCATTGGCTTCGCGTTCGGCAATCACCTGCAGCACGGAACTTTCGCCCACTCCTTTCACGGCGCTCAGTCCAAAGCGAATGGACCAGGCGGATTGGGGTTTGGGTTCGGGTTGGGAATCTGGAGATTCCTCCTTTTTCATATCGTCGTCTTTTGTTGGAGGGATCACAGTAAAGTGGTTCAGCGATTCATTGATATCCGGAGGGAGTACGGCAATACCCATGGTGCGACATTCTTCAATTTCGATCATCACACGTTCGGTATCCTGCGCATCAGAGCTAAGGAGCGCTGCCATAAATTCAGCCGGATAGTTTGCTTTCAGGTACGCGGTTTCGTAGGCGATGCGTGCATATCCCACGGCGTGTGATTTGTTGAATCCGTAGCCGGCGAATGGCGTAATGACATCGTCGAAAATCTCGATGGCGAGCTTCTCTTTGTAGCCTTTGGCCACCGCACCCTTGATGAATTTTTCACGCTGGGCATCGAGTTCTTTCTTGATCTTCTTTCCGATGGCACGACGCAGAAGGTCGGCTTCTCCCAAGGAGAATCCCGCGAATGCCTGGGCAATCTGCAGAATCTGTTCCTGGTAAATACCGATACCGAAGGTGGGTTCCAGAATGGGGCGGAGATCATCGTGCACGTACTGCACCTTCTCTTTGCCGTGCTTGCGCTTGATGAAGCTTGAAATCCATTCCATCGGCCCCGGACGATAGAGGGAGACCATGGCGGTAATGTCATCAAATTCAGTGGGCTTCAACTGCCGCAGATACCGACGCATGCCCGCCGATTCCAACTGGAACACTCCTGTTGTATCGCCATGCTGCAGGAGCGCAAAGGTTGGCTTGTCCCCCATGGGGATTTTATCGATCTCTACGTTTTCATTGCGCGTGCGCTTGATGATTTCGAGTGCGGTCTGAATGACCGTTAAGTTCATGAGACCGAGGAAGTCCATCTTGAGCAGCCCCAGGGACTCGAGTGGTTTGGCAGAGTATTGCGTGATGATGGTGTGTTCGTCTTTGGGCGCTCTCTGCAGCCCTGTGAAGTGCGTGGAGTCCTCCGGAGAGATGATCACGCCGCACGCGTGCACAGAAACGTGGCGCGCCTTTCCTTCCAGCTTGAGCGCGTTATCCATGATTTTCCGGTAGATCTCGTTGCTCTCATACACTGCTTTAAACTCGGGTACCTCAAGCGCTTCTGTCAGTTTGGTTCCCGGGCGTTCAGGGATCAGTTTCACGAGTGTATTCATTTCCAAAAACGGCAGACCGAATGCGCGGCCTACGTCTTTCACGGCGGCTCTAGCGGCCAGTGTTCCGAATGTACAAATCTGCGCAACACGATTGGTGCCGTATTTTTCGCGCACGTAACTCAAGACTTCATCGCGACGGTTATCGGCAAAGTCCAAATCGATATCAGGCATCGAGATGCGTTCCGGATTCAGGAAGCGTTCGAAGAGGAGGTTGTGGGGGATAGGGTCCACTCCGGTAATGCCCAGCACGTAACTCACCATCGATCCCGCCGCAGATCCGCGACCCGGACCTACGGTAATGCCCCGGCGCTTCGCTTCATTCACGAAGTCCTGCACAATCAGGAAGTAGCCGGAAAACCCGACTTGCTTGATAATTTTGATTTCGTATTCCAGTCGCTCGCGGAGCGCAGGCGTCTCTTCCGGGTAGCGCTTCTTGAATCCGATTTCGCAGAGTTCGGTTAGATATTCATCTTCACTCTGTGTAGTTGGCACCGGGAAGCGCGGGATGCGGTTCACGTGGAACTGGAAGGAGACATTGCAACGGTCGGCAATCACACGCGTGTTTTCGAGTGCCTCGGGCACGTGTGCAAAGGCCTTCTCCATTTCCTCAAACGGGCGCATGGAGAAATCGGTATCGCGCATGGTGAAGCGTCCTGGGTCGGACACGTTCGCATTCTTCTGAATACAGAGCAGGATGTCGTGCGCTTCGTTATCTTCCGGGCGGCAGTAGTGACTGTTGCAGGTTGCAACCAACGGCACGCCCAATTCTTTGCCGTATTTGATGAGCTGCTGATTGGCTTCCGCCTGTCCGGTCACGTTCGGCAGATCCATCAGTTCGAAGTAGACGTTGTCTTTACCTACATATGACTGATACTGCGCGGTGAGTTCTTTAATGCGATCGCCGTCTTCATTCATAGCTGCAATGCCCATGGCGCCGGTAATCGGGCCGGTGAGGATAATCAGCCCTTTTCCATATTTCTGCATCAGCTCCGCATCCACGCGTGGCTTGTAGTACATGCCTTCCATGGCGGCGATGGTCGCAAGCTGGAGGAGGTTTTCGTAGCCTTCCTGCGTTTCGCACAGCAGTGTGAGCGGGTAACTTTTCGTATCCACTCCGCTCTCGCGATCATTCCGGGTGCGTGCAGCCATATAGGCCTCGAGTCCCAGGATCGGCTTGAGACCGTTTTTTTCTGCGTACTGGTAAAACTCGATCAATCCATAGAGGTATCCTTTGTCCGCCAGTCCCACCGCTGTTTGTCCCAATTCCTTCGCGCGCAGCACAATTTCTTCCGGGCTCGGCAAAGCTTCGAGAAGCGAATAGGTCGAATGACAATGTAAGTGGACAAAATCAGCTGCCTTCATGGTCTGAGTATACACGAGGTTTTAGGTGTTAGCTTTTAGGTTATAGGACGAAATACTCTCTTTCTTCTATCTATAACCTATTCCCTAAAACCTATCACCTATCACCTATCACCTATCACCTAAAACCGAACCATCAGGGCACTGTTAACTTTGCTTTATCCGCGCATTTGGAAGAGCGTGGATCGTCTTTTGTATCGCTTAAGAAGCTGCCATCGGTATAGGGGAAGCATTCATCGGTGAAGACGATTTTCAGGACCTCATCAAGGCTGTCGTTGCAGGGGCGGTAGATGCAGCTGCGGCGCAGGAAAGATGCCAGCTTCACGACGAATGCACGGAGTGTATCGGACTTTCCTTCCTGGAGTTTGGTGAGGCGAGCGAGATCGCCGATTGCCTGACGCAGCGACGAAAGGGAGTTTGCCACTTCGAGCGCAGGGTCGGTGGCAAACGGGAAGGTGATGGCTTCGCGCGTGCCCTGCAGGCCACTCCAGGTGGTATAGAGTGAGCGGGTCCGCTGGCGCGCTATTTCGTTGACGGAGTCCGATGCTCGGTCCTCCTTCTCTTTCTTCTGAGAGGGCGCGAATTCATCGGGTGTTTTGAGATCGTCTTTGAAAAGGCGCGACCGGCCCTGTTCCACGCGCTCTGCCATAAATTCAATCAGGAGTTCCAGGTGATTTTTTTCCACAAAGAACGGGCCGCGCAGTTCCATGCGCGCAGGTGTTCCTGTTCCGGTGCCGCTCTTGGGATCGATACAGGGGCCGTTGTTCCTGCCTGTATTATCGATACAGGAAAAATCATTTATACATCCCATTGCGATATTGTTCTTGCACACATTGGTCGGATAGGTGCAGGTGACGCCTTCATCGCATCCGGTATCGTCGATACATTTTTTTGCGGGATCATTCTCACACAGGCCTCCTGTCCAGTTGCAGCCGAAGGCATTTTTGTGTGTTGCCGGGCCGGGGGTGACAGGTGTCTGCGAGGGCACACCATTGATCTCATCAATCAGTGTTTGCACCTCGGTAAACTGTTGTGCAGCCTTGCGGTACGATTCGAGTTCATCGGAAATGACCTTGAGGGAGTCGTACTCTTTGCGCAGCGGCTCGAACGGCTTACGTGGTTCCAGCACGGTGAGATCACATCCAAATCCGTTCTGCTGTGCCGGGCCGTAATCGGAATTGTAGGGGCACAGGATGTCATCCTGAGTGTCATCAGAAGTGTCGAACATGCGTCTCTCGCCCCAGGTGGGATCGCGGTAGGTGGGATCCAGACCGCCGATGACCACCTGTTCGTAGCGCTCGTTCAAAAATTCCAGCACCGATTCCAGCTTCAAAATAGCGTTATATGACCCGTTCGTAATCTGAGCATTCATTTCGTTGCGCACCTGGTCCATTTTGCATTCGATGCTGACAAGGTCGAAATGCAGGCAGGCGCTGTTATGCATCAGGTCATGCGCCTGTTCTGTCAGGCGAAATTGCGAATTGATGAGTGTAGCCCATGCTTCGCCCACACGACCGACTGCGCCCAATAAACGGAAATCGCCTTGAGCGGCTTCTGCGTGTGCATTGGTGAGACCGGCATCTGCGCGATCCAGCACTTCCTGCACATAAGGCGACACGACATCCAGATTGAGAATGGTTTCACACTGTGTGCTTGTTTGCCATTCCGTACTGCTGGAGGCCTCCGCGGGCAGGGCGGCACACAGCAGCATCAGAGCCGATGATGCAAGGAGTGTGTGCTTCATGTTCCTGTGGCGGCGGAAGATGGCGGTGGGAGCGTGTTATCGGTGGGGCACATCTCTGTGGGGAAATCGACGGACGACATTTCTTTGAACAGCTTGACCGCCATGCCGAGAATATCTGCCAGTGAGTGGCTGGCCACGTGCATGTAATCAGCATACATCGTGGTGCCAATGCGCGAGCCAAGGCCCAGCGAGAGTGCGAGTGTCTTATCGGTTGTGTTCATTTGCGCTTCCGTATCTTCCAGCAGGCTCTGCGAGTTCCCAATCGGATCAAGCAGCGGATGGAAGAGGCGGCGGCCGGGGTTGTAACTGCAGAGAATAGAAGGTGTGAGCGGCGGCAACCCCTGCAGCTGGCAGAGCTGCGCTTCCATTTGCTGCACCACGAGTTGCGGGCGGTAGGGCGGGAACTGCGATGGGGTGAGTGGGGGATTCACCAGAGCGTTCCCGAGCGCGGACCCGTTGAGAGGGTCGTTCCACGGGAAGGACTGATCACCCACAGTGAACGGGCTTTGGGCGCCGGTCACTCTGTAGAGTTCGGTCGATTCTTCAATACACTGACCTATGTAACAGGCGTTATTGCCGATCGTATTTTTATACACTTCGGTTTGACCCGGGCCGCAGACGTTGCGGTGGTTTTCTATAGCTTCAATCAGATCGCGCACGCGCTGATCCATTGTCGCGAATGCAGATGCCTTGGCGCAGGTATTGGGAAGCTCTTTTGGATTCGTCGCAATCTGATTGAAAACAGCCTGCCGGAATCCTGCCGGATATGTTCTGCTTGTATAACATGCATCTGCACTGCCGGAGTACCCGCCCGGTCCGCAGGCACCATTGGTTAGTGCCTCCGCACAACTGTCTGCGTTGATGGGAATTTTCTCTCCGGTCACAGGATCGGTGAAGGTGGGGTTGCCGTCGAATGCCCCGTCTTCTTCGGCCATATCACACTGGGCACGGTACCCACCACCCTCCATTTCGCAGCACACCGCACTTTTTTGTTTCGGGTTTTTTCCTGCGTACGGATCGTAGTTGGGCGGAAAGGTGCAGAACTGGTAGGCGTGTACCAGTTCGTGGTACATAAGAGGAGTCCAGCCCCCTCCGCTCTTATTGCTGTCCATACAAATTTCTATCGTGCCATCCGCTCCTTTGATAGACGTAGTTGCATCTACTCCACCACCCATTTCTGATCCGCAGTTTGGGGCACAGCGGAAGCTGATGGTGCATTCACGCTGTGGATCGAAGGTGTGGTTTTCGCGGATATCCACTTCCCGGCACACATCGGGTCCGGACATGGTGGTGCGGACGTTACTCTTGTCTTCGCAGGTCACAAGACTGATCTTGTCCGGGTCAATCGGTTTTGCGGGATCGTCGGGGCAGCGCGTGCCGCTTTCGGTGGTGAATGGTCTGCAGAGATATCCCCGTTTTTCGACAGGATCGGAACAGAGTCCTGCGCCATCAACGGGCTTTGGCGGCGTGTCTGTGGTTTCAGGATTTGGCGGATAGTTGCCACCCAGAATGGCATCGGTGTCTGTGGTGAGAGATGGGAGAACGGGATCCAGCGGCACTTTCCACTGCAGTCCGACATCGCCAAAAGGATGTGCATTCGGCAGATCCACGCGGCCCCAGAGAATGACATTATCGGGCAGGAGATTTTTCATGACATTCTCCGGGAAGACGTACTGGAGGATTTCATTCTGTGTGAGAGGCGGACTCACCGGTTCATCGCGGATTTTTTCCCAGATGGCATTGAGTGCGTCTTCTACATCCGTCCATTTTTTGAAAAGATACTGGCGTTCGGTCCCGGGTCCGCTGGCAGAATCTTTGTAGGGTGCGGGGAAATCGGGGTCGCGGTCATTGCGTGTTAGTCGGAATCCGTACTGGTAGCGCCAGACTGCAGCAATGCGTTCCTCTTTACTCAGCTTGTTCAGCACTGTGCCGAGTGCCTGGATTTCTGCGGCAAGGTCGATGGTTTTCGTGCGGACAATAATGCCGCTGCTGGTGCTGATCGCACTTCCGGTTCCGGCCCGCCAGATGCTGATGATTCCCTGCAGGTTTTTAGACATCTCCTGCGATTGCCCCGGTAAATCGGAAATAGGCAGCTCGTAACTGGTGGCGGTGAGCTGTAAATCGCGCCCCAGATTCCGGACACGCTGTTCACGCTCAACAAGATCGACCACGCGATTCATCAGCTGGGCGCACTCCGCAAAGCTCATGCCTTTTGTAATGGAATCGTGAGCGCCACAGAAGGAGAGAACGTCCTGTCTGAGGGCCGCGGACACATCGTCTTTGGCAACCTTCAGATCTTTACTTTTCAGATACAGATGGACGAACTCCGCCACCTCCTCTTCCGTGCCGTCCTTTCCCATGGACTGCTCCACTCCATTTTTGATCCGGTCGTAGAGTGTTGCTGGCGCAGAGGACGACGAGCTGCTGCCCGCTGCCAGAGCGTGCAAGGGAAGAAGTGTTGCCACTATGCCGATGGACCAGAGATGGCGCAGCATCAGGGCGTGGGAGGAAGTTCCGGGAGATCACGGAGGCCGCTGCGGGCATCCTGAATACGCGGCATACAGGCGACCGACTGGGACACCAATCCCAAAATATTGCGGATATCCAGAGAGACACGTTTCAGACATTCGATATCCAGCGAGAGCGGATGCAGTCTGTCCTGCCCTCCTACAATCATGAGCGTGCGGTCCAGTGTGGAGCGCGCGAGAATGGTTTCATGATCGATGGTCTGCATCTGTTCATCCATATCCAAATTCAGTTGTACGCGCATCATGCGGGTGTCTGCTTCTGATGCTGCAGACGCACTGCTCGCAAATTCTGCCGGAATCCGCAGCTGCAGTTCATCGCGCCGTTCATTGAGTGCACATTCGTAGACACGGACATATTCCAGAAGTACCGGTCCGATATCCATTTCCGACAGCCTGTCGAGCTTGGTCCGCTCTTTCCAGGGTGGCAGTTTTTCTGCCAGATTTTTCAGATCCGGTGTGGGTTTCACAACCGATGGGTAATCCGGGGCAGTGCACTGAAGCTGTTCGGTCTTCGTATTTTTCAGGCTCTTCA
>CAYRQG010000001.1:20477-32556 GCA_964426345.1 uncultured Candidatus Peribacteria bacterium | reverse complement strand
ACCGGTCCCCACTGCATTATCGGTACCGCAGGAGAACTGCTTGGTCACAGAATCCCAGACAATTTTTCCGTTCACAGGATCACAGGCAGTCAGTCCGGCGCCTTCAATGCTCGATGCAATGTAGAGCGATGCTCCGGAGATACTGCCAACAACCTCCAGGTTTGTATCGGGCGTATCGGTTCCGATCCCCACAAAGTCCGTCGCATCGGTAAGGTACACAACACCCACTCCTTCGGTCCAACCGCTCGGTGCGCTGGCGCCACCCGTCGTGATGTTATTCACAATGGTTGTATTCGTTGTATTTTGCGGTGCACCACCATTGCGCAGTCCTCCTCCGCGACGTGTCGGCTCTTCGCCCTGCGGCGCAAGACTGCGGATCTGCTGGAGGTAGGGGAAATCAACCCAGGCAGGACGGCCGCCCTGCATCTGGAGAATCTGGCCGTCGGTTCCGGATCCAAGCATCGCCAGGACATCTTTGAGCGACAAACTGACCGATGCAGCCGGATGTGTACCGGAAAGCGGCGGATACGGAGGGAAGACCTTGGTTTCAATGCCCCTGTCCGGGCGGGCCATCAGTACTGAAGAGCTCTGCGCACTTGCGGCATTGTGTGTGATGAGACGAGCCAGGCGGGATGCCTTACGATCCGCAACGAATGTCTGCAAAACGAAGAGTTGCTCTGCAGCGGTGCGATCCGCAGGACGTACGCTCGTGGCACTGCTGTACGAACGCTGACTGCTCTTCGAAGATGCCTGAGACAAGGCTGCCACGTATACCGGATTGTTTGCAACCGATGATGTACTGCTGTCTGTGTGTGTCACAGATGCAAACATCGGCGATGTTGAACGGCTGATCAGGAGCAGTAATGCGAGCGTCAATACGGCGCTGGCAATGTGTGATTTTTGTATATTCCGAACGGGAGCTGATGCAGACACTTCATGCGCAGCAGATTGTGTATCTGCAATGTACCGTGCGGTCTGTGCACGGGAGCATCCCGTCATGTGCTGGATGTATTCCCGGATGAGCCCCTTGTCCTCGCGCGACAATGTGAAATATGCAAACTGATTGAGCACCGTTTTGACCCACTGGATTTTTTCCGCGCGCGCAGAGAGAGCCAGTACGGGCAGGGACTCAATGTCCGCTTTGTGCAGATCGCTCAGAGTGCCGATAGTCTTTTGTGTGTTTTGCACTGTTTTGTGTGTGAGTGAGCCTGAGGCTCATTTGTCGATTTATCATATTATTATAGCGTAAATTCGAATTTTGATCCATCCAAGGGACCACAAAATAATGATAACGCAAGTGCTGCAAAATCAGGGATCGAGGTGCCTATTAACGCCCTTATACGCCAGCTGACGATTGTCTATTTTACCGGACTATTTCCCAATTTTTGGAAAACTGATGTTCCAGCAGGAAGCCTTTCTGCATCTCAAGCGCATAGCGCGCCGGACCGCTGGACGGGTACACAGCACAGGGATCAGTGTGACAGGGTTCCATGGAAGCAGACGACACGTACCGGCCGGCACCATCGAAGAACAAAATATCGAGCGGCACGAGCGTATTTTTCATCCAGAATGTGAGGGGTGTTTCTTCATCAAAAATGAAGAGCATGCCGTGGTCAACACGCGGACGATTCATGAGTCCGTAGGCACGGCTTTCTTCGGTGTCCGCCCACTCCACGGAAAGCGAAATATCCTGCTCCCCCGGGGCACGCAAAATCAGCGGATGCAGTTCGACCGGAACCGGGGCAGGCCCGAAAAAAGAGAGGACAGTAATGGCGCTTATCAGAAAGAGCATGAGTGCCGCCAGCCAGAGAAATTTTTTCTTCATTGTCCGCGAAGAACATTGATGGCTGCTACTCTGTCGGCCGCTTTGAAGACCGCACTTCCCGCCACCAGATTATTAGCCCCCGCCTCACGTGCGAGTGCCGCAGTTTCTTCGTTGATTCCCCCATCCACCTGAATCATCAAATGCGGATACGCAATGCGCAGCGCACGGATTTTTTCCAGTACCGATGGAATGAACTCCTGTCCACCAAAACCGGGATGCACAGTCATGAGGAGAACCAGATCCACATCGTTCACAATATCGTCGATTTCATCCAGATCGGTTTCCGGGTTGATGGCAATACCGGCGGTTGCGCCCCCTTTGCGAATGGCTTCAATGAGACCCAAACGCATATCCCTGCTCTGCATTGCTTCTGCATGGAAGGTGATATGTGCCACATTCAATGCCAGGAACTCTGCAATTCTCTGTGCAGGATTCGTTACCATCAGGTGAATATCGAGAGGAATATCCGTTTTCAGATTCTTGATGACCGGCGCTCCAAAACTGAGATTCGTGACAAAATGACCGTCCATCACATCCACCTGCAGCCAGTCTGCAGCAGTGGAAACGGTATCGACTTCATCCTGCAGATGCGTAAGATCAGCCGAAAGAATGGAAGGGGTGACAAGAATTTTCATGAGAGAGGAGTATCCAGATCCTGAATGCGGGCAATATGCCGTCCGCCTTCAAAATCCGTGGAGAGGAAAATATCAACCATATCGAGCGCAAGCTCCGGATCTGTAAACCGCGCACCCAGGCTCATCATGTTTGCGTCGTTATGCGCACGCGCCAGGCGGGCGATTTCTCCGGAGTAGCAGACTGCAGCGCGGATACCCGGCACCTTGTTTGCCGCCATCGCTTCGCCGTTGCCGCTTCCTCCAAAAATAATACCCGGACAGCCGTATTCCAGGACCGCAGCCGCCCCTTTCCGCATAATGGCGGGATAATCGACCGATTCCTCGGAAAATGTGCCGACATCAATGACATCGATTTTTTGGCCTTCCAGGTGCTTTTTTACGGCTTCTTTGAGAGGAAAACCGGCATGATCACTGGCCAGAACGACGTGGGAGGGAGGTTGCATGCACTGAGTATGCTACACTCCAGCCGTGAAGAGAACCCCTCTCATTGCCGCCAACTGGAAAATGCACGCCGCCCCCTCGGGTTGGGACACCGACGATTCCCCGTACCGGGGCCGCGACGGAGTCGACATTGTCGTCTTCCCCACGTTTCTCGATATCCGGAATTGCGTGGAAAAATTTCTGAGTGCGGGTGCGCAGTACGGACGCCCGGAAGCAGACGGCGCCTTCACCGGCGATATCAGCATGCGCCTGCTGGCCGATCACGGATGCACCTATGTCCTCTGCGGCCACTCGGAACGAAGACAGCATCACGGAGAGACCGATGCATTTGTTGCGTCACAAATAGAAGCAGCACTCGCCAGCGGACTGCACCCGATTTTGTGCATTGGAGAAACAGCTGAAGAGCGCGAGAGCGGAGAAGAAAAAACAGTCGTCGCAAAACAGCTTTCCTCTCTTCCTGTCACTGGTGATGCCTCTCTCATTACAATTGCCTACGAACCCATCTGGGCTATCGGAAGCGGAAAAACAGCGACAGAGAGCGATATTCAGGATATGCACAGTTTCATCCGCTCGTTACTGCCCGCTGGCATCAGCGAGAACATGCGCATCATCTACGGTGGCTCGGTCAAGCCCGATAACGCAAAAAATATTCTGACCCTTCCGGATGTGGATGGAGCATTGGTAGGCGGTGCGTCACTCGACCCACGCGCCTTCCGCAGCATTGTCGACAGTCTTCCTTCGTAATTTTTCCCCACCTCATCTATGGCACTTTTCTATCCCGTCGTTGTCCTCGCGATCATCGTCCTTCTTACCTGTATCCGTCAGGTCAATCAGTATGAGCGCGGCATTGTGTTCACCATGGGAAAATACACGCGCATGTGGAACCCAGGCTGGCATATTCTGATTCCCATTTTTCAGAGACTCATCAAAGTGGATATCCGTGTAAAAGCGGTGGATGTCCCGAATCAGGAAGCTATCACCAAAGACAACATTCCCGTTAGCATCAATGCGGTCATCTATTTCCGGGTGAAAGATCCATCCAAAGCAGTATTGGAAGTCGAAGATTTCTTCAGTGCCGTCGGACAGTTGGCACAAACCACCATGCGCAATGCAGTCGGTGAAGTACAACTCAATGAACTGCTGTCCAAGAAAAAAGAAGTGAGCGATAGTATTAAAATGGCGGTCGATACAGTGTCTGAACAGTGGGGTGTGGATGTGCAGTCTGTGGAACTGAAAGACATCGTGCTCCCGGAGAGTCTGAAGCGCACCCTCGCGAAGGTGGCGGAAGCAGAACGCGAGAAGCAGGCGGTCATCATCAACTCCGAAGGAGAAGTGGGTGCTGCAGCGAACATGGCGAAGGCTGCAGAAATGCTCGCATCCGTTCCGGGCGCACTGCACCTGCGTACCCTGCAGAGCATCAACGATCTCAGTTCCGATCAATCGAACACCACCGTTTGGATGGTGCCGATTGAAGGACTGAAGGCACTGGAAGGACTGGCTAAGAAAGTGAACTAAGACATGATTCCATCAAACACCCGCTCACGATTTGCGCGGGTGTTTGATAATGGTTTTCATCAGGAAGTAGCCGAAGATGATCGCAAACATCTGACACACAGACGACACGAATCCGGAGCCGAATGAGCGGAAAGCCTGTGCAGTCACTGCGCCCGCAATTCCTGCAATCAGACCGCTTGCAATGGCAATAAGAATACCGGCAATGATGGTGGCAGCCAGACCGACCACTCCCACGAGTATGAGGTTTCCCACAATTTTCCCCCAGTACCCTTCTGTTGCTTTGTAACTCTTGTTCACTGCAGCAGTCACTCCTTTGTTCTCCTGAATCCACAAAAACTTTGCGAGCATGTAGCGCGGCATGAAGACTACGGAGCACACGACCGCTGCTATAAGGATCAGCATTGCAATGCTGAACGTTGACTGGCTAAAGGCAAAAGGAACGGCAAGGACAATAATCCAGACGTACGACCGGAAGAAAATCTGGCAGCCAAGCCCAATGAGCGGGAAAAACCGCGACAACACTTCCTGCATGGAAGGTACTGTATTTTTCTCGCGCATAATCACCATCAGGCTGTAAATGTAGAAAAGCATCGAAAGAAGAATGAATGCCAGTCCTGCAACCAGAATCACCAGTGCTGCCTCACCAGATACCACTGCATGCTGTTCATCCAATGCCTTAAAGTAGCCCGATGATATATTGGCCAGTCCGCCCAAAATGAAAATGGGGAGCAGGAGCGTGAATTTCTTTTGGAGGAGTGCCCAGGCATCGGTCGCAAGTGCACGGAAGGAAGCAACTTTTTCCATAAAATGAAAAGGAAGGGGGAAAGGTGTCTTCCACTCTAATCCATCACGCACGGACCCACAAACCTCCGTCCATCACTTTCGCTACTCCCGCGAGCTGTAAAAATGTCAGAGCAATCGCCACATCTGCCGCCTCCAATCCGGTTTTGGTCATGAGATCATCGGTGCGCTGTGGTAAACCCGTGAGTACAGCGAGCACCTCTTTTTCCCGATGACTCTGCGGAATGTAGGCAGGCGGTATCGTTCGGTCCGGCACAAGAATCCCCAGTACGCGGAGTACATCGTCGGGCACCGTGACAAGATGCGCCTCCCCTTTTCTGATGAGGTCGTGACATCCTTCGCGATTCGTATCGTAAATATTCCCCGGCACCGCAAACACCTCGCGATTGTATTCAAGTGCGAGTTCAGCGGTGATGATGGATCCGCTATCGAGCGGCGCTTCGCACACCATGGTGCCATCGCACAGTCCTGCAATGATGCGGTTCCGTGCGGGGAACGTGTAGATATCCGGCTGCATGTCGAGCGGGAATTCACTGAGAATCAGACCGTCGTGCTCCAGAATATCGGATGCGATGCGCGCATTTGTTTTGGGATAAATGGTAGCGAGTCCGTTCCCGAGTACCGCAATGGTCTTGCCGCCGGCTTTGAGTGTTTGCGTGGCCACTTCAGCATCAATCCCCAACGCGAGCCCGCTTGTAATAACCAGATGCGCGCGAACAAAGCCCGGCACAAATTTTTCGACAATCTGTTTGCCGTACGCACTCATGTTTCGTGTGCCGACCATGGCAAGTGAAGGCACATTCAGGAGGCCCAAATTCCCTTTATAGGAAAGGAAAGGCGGCGCGTCTTCAATCTGGAGCAGGCGCGCCGGATAATCGTCATCTTCTATACTCAGGAGATGGACACCGTATGTTTCCATTGTTGCCCGGTACGCGCCTGCATCGAAGTTCTCTTTGCGTGCAAGCGCCTTCTCTGCCGTTTCCGGACGCAACCCAAGCTCCCGCAGCATATCCAGGCTCATCTGCCGCAGAGCCGTTTCCAAATCGCCATGGACCAGCTTTAGAGCGTTGTAGCGCCTGCTATTCAAAATCCCCAACCACCACCAGAGAATTGCTGTGTCTTGCGTCATGCCCGTACTCTAAAGCCCTCCAAATGACTTCCCAGGGTGCATTGCGGAAATGCTTGCCCAGGAACCCGGAAATGCGCACAATAGAGCCCTCCTGCCAGTTCTGTGATGTTGCAGAACGGGTAAGAAAATAAGCCGCCTTAGCTCAGTGGTAGAGCATCGGTATCGTAAACCGAGGGTCCGGGGTTCAAATCCCCGAGGCGGCTCCAGACTTCATACAAAATAAGAGAGCGGGTGCATTTGCAATATTTATATAAATATGTTATTATATGTAAGTACATCCCACATAAACACCTATGTCCAAAACCATCCTTATTGCCGACGACGATGCCATGATTATGCAGATATTTAGTCTTGGCATGGAACAGAACTCCTCCGATGTCCGCATTCACAGTTCTTCCACTGGTGAATCAACCATTATCGCACTTGAATCCATTAAGCCAGACATCCTCGTGCTCGATATCCGTATGCCCCAGGGGGATGGCTTCAGCGTTCTCGATTATATGAAGAAGAAGAAAATCAATCTGCCGGTGATTGTCCTCACAAACTATCGCAACGACGAATACCTGGAAAAGTGCCGTGCGTACGGCGTGAAGGATTATCTCATCAAGCACGAGATGAAGATTGATCGCATTGTGGAACGCGTGAGCGAGTGTCTTTCCTAAAGAGGAAGCGCTGCCTGTGTCGCAAACATCTCTGCCTCTTTTCCGGTGCGCACCGCATTCACATACAGATGCGCGTGGCGCGTGGGTTCGGGGAGCCTGTAGCCGCGGAGCGATGCTTTCACGAGATCGACAGACGTTTGCAGATCGATGCCGTATCCCACGGAAATAAATAATGGATTCGCGCGTGCTTTGGTACGCAGCACCGTCCCGATTTGTTCAGTGCCATCCATTAAAGGAGATTGATCCCCGGAAGTGAGTCCGGGTTCTTCGTAGTGTCCGGTAAGCCTGCTTGTCCCCACTCCCACCGTAGGCCGCTCCAGAAGCAGACCCAGATGCGCGGCAATGCCGATCCGCCGCGGATGTGCCCTGCCCTGGCCATCCACAAAGAAGAGATCGGGGATGGTGTGCAGTTTTTCAAATGCCAAAAGGAGCACGGGGATTTCCCGGAAGGATAGCAGTCCCGGAATATAGGGATATGTTCCCTCTGCCTGTGCAGAGACTTTGTCGACAATCGTATTGGTGACGCTATCCCAGACAATAACCCCCGCAGTGAGAACAGGATTAAACCGCGTGCACGAGACATCCACACCGGCAATCAAACGCGTGGGATAGCCTGCAGGCAGCGGTTTTTCGTCAATCGCCTGTCCCAGGCGTTTCTGAAGAGCAATGGCCTCGCGCGGGCTTATATTCCAATCATGAAGGGTACGAATATGCATAGAGCCGGAAGAAGACTATCCAATAATCTACGACACTCCCGCAAGTCCTTCCTGTCTGTCTTCAGGGATGGAGTCTTGAAGAAAAATGTAATTTTTGCTATACTAACTGGATTTCTTCACACAAACACATACCCAACACACATATGTCGATCGAGACTTGTATTGCCCACGCTATCCACAAAGATCTGGATATTATTGAGGCATTGCCTGAAGTGCAGGATCTGCCGGTGGAGCAGCTCGAGACGTATGTGGAGAGCTACATCCTGAAGATGCAGGAATCGCTCTGCGATATTATTGAAGCCAAAGGTGACTCCTACCTCCGCTCCAAGGACGCTGCAGGCCTCTGTGCTGCTTGTTTGGAGTCCGGAGTGGGATTGCCTCCCCGTATGCTCCTGCGCATGTGTCAGACGATTATTCAGCTCACCACACTCGACGCAAAGTTCATTCTGGATACAACAGAAGGCAAGAGCCTCTACTTTGTGAAGATGCAGCTGGTGTAAGACTTCCCTCGTCATACAAACATCCACATAAAAGCCCGCCCGGATTGAGCGGGTTTTTTCTTGTCTTAGTTTTTATCCTCGACTGTAATCTGAGCAGTAACAAGGTCATCTGCTGTTGGCACTGCATATGCTGACCATAGCTGCCGCTCACCGGCCATAACAGTGCGCAAAGCATCTAACGTGACTGCAGATCTTAAAAATGTCCCCGTTTTTACATCAAATGCGACAACTTTTCCGCTCTGCTCATCAATACATTCAGGGGTAAAAACAGGGAGACCTACGCTCTGCATATCAGAGTTACCATTTTCAACGGATGCCATAGGAGTCAGGGGGAAGAAAACAAGAACATACTACGCCTTCCTACAAAAAAGCCCCACTTTCGCGGGGCTCTTGATTGCAAAGAGATAACTCTTCCACTTTCCCTCTCCTGGAAAGGAGAATGGGGCGGTAGGAGAGGGTGGCCCGTAGGGCCGGGTGAGGTTTAGCGCTTGGAGAACTGTGGAGCGCGGCGTGCACCATGCAAACCTGGCTTCTTGCGTTCCTTCGTGCGGGAATCGCGGCGGAGGAATCCTGCGTGCTTCAGTTCACCGCGGAGTTCCGGGTTAATGAGGAGCAACGCGCGGGTGATACCGTGGCGGATAGCGTCGCTCTGAGCGGACTTTCCACCTCCTTTGACGAATACTTCGATGTCCATGTTCTTCAGATTGCTGGTAATGAGCAATGCTGCAGTGGCGTTTTCGATCTGTGTTCCAGCGAAATACTCCTTCAGTGCAAGGTTATTCACCTCTGCCTTTCCGGTTCCGTCCTGGAACAGTTTGACGCGAGCGATGGCGGTCTTTCTTTTGCCGACGCTGTAGAAATACGGGCGCTTTGATTCCATATTAGTAGGTGAGGGTGATGGATTCGGGCTGCTGTGCAGCATACGGATGCTCGGCATCGGCGTACACGTGCAGACGCTTCATTGTTTCGTTGCTGAGGCGTGTGCTCGCAAGCATTCCTTTGACTGCATTTTCGACAACGTATGTTGGCTTCTTCTCCATCATCATATCGAGTGTTGCGTGCTTCATGTTTCCCGGGAAACCGGTGTGGCGGTGGTACATCTTGCGGATTCCTTTCTTGGGAGGAAGCTTCATCTTGGCAGCGTTGATCACCACAATGTGTTCGCCGCACAGCTGGTGTGGGGAGAAGGTGACCTTGTGCTTGCCGCGAAGCATCATGGCAGCTTTTACAGCGATCTTTCCGATCGACTGGCCCTCGGCATCAATCAGATACCACTTCGGTGCCTCTGGTTTAATGGTAGACGTTTTCATTTGGTGGAATCAGAAGATGGAGTAGATGCGGGTGTCTCTTTTGCTGCTGCTTTCTTCGGAGCGGCTGTCTTCTTCGCCACAGGAGCCTTCTCTACAACCGGCGTGCCGATTTCTGCATCAATGAGCATGAGGTCAACGAGCTGAGCTCCGTCACCCTTGCGGGCACCTGCAGCTTTGATGGTGGTGAAACCGGATGTGCGGTTCTTGTAGCGGTTCTTGAAGACCTGCATCACTTTGCGGCTGGCGTTCACATCGGTCACATACGCATTGAGTGAACGAACGGCGACGTGTGTCTCCATGCGCTTGGCGTTGCTGATCAGACGATCGGCAATAGCCTGCACAATGCGGGCACGGCTCTTCGTAGTACGAATTGCTTCGTAGAGGAAGAGGGACGTGACCAGGTTCCGCTGGAGCAAACGCGAGTGAGCGGGTTTCTGGATGAGCCGGAGGCGGGAGGTCTGCTTTCTCATGGGCGGGGAGGATACGTGAATTGGTCTCTTAAAACAAGGTTACTCTTCAGATTCATTGGAAAGGGTCAATCCACGTGTTCCAAGGGTGGCTTTCACCTCATCGAGTGCCTTGGCACCGAATCCGCGGAAGTTACTGAGGATGGATTCTGTGCACTTGGTGAGCTGCTCAATGGAGCCGACACCGGCGTTGATGAGCGCGTTCAGGGTGCGTGGGGAGAGGTTCAGGATTTCGATCGGGGTGTAGCTTTCCTTCACCGGCATGGATGTGCTGCCCACTTCTTCAATCTGGGTAGCAGATACGCGGGAGAAATCGGCCATGAACTCGGGTTCGATGGTCTTCTGGTCGGAGCCAAAGTACTTGAAGTAGCTCTGGAGCAACTGGGAGGAGAACTGCATCGCTTCGTCTGCGGTGAGGGAACCGTTTGTGACAACTTCCATCACGAGCTTTTCGAGGTTGGTGCGCTGTCCCACGCGGGATGCTTCGATATCGAAACGGACTTTTTCCACTGGGCTGAAGACTGCATCGATATAGATGAGACCCGGTTCGTGGTGCTTCTTATTCTTTTCTGCAGCAGGAACGTATCCGACACCTTTTTCGACTGTGAGTTCCATAGTCACAGATCCTCCCTTTTCAATCGTGAAGATGTGGAGATCCGGGTTCAGGATTTCAATGTCGGAAGACACCTTCAGATCCTTGGCTGTGATTTCCTTGGGACCCTTTACATCGAGTGTAATGGTCTCGGAATCTTTGTTGTGCTTGCGGAGCTTGACCTGCTTGAGGTTCAGCATGATATCGACCACAGACTCGGTGACACCTTTGATGGTCGTGTATTCGTGCTGGGCGCCCTGCACGCGCATAGAGACAACGGCTGCACCCGGCAGGCTGCTGAGCAGCACGCGGCGAAGTGCGTTACCAAGAGTCATTGCAAAGCCCGGGGGGAGCGGAGCAATGCTGAAGATTTTGTGTGAATCGTCGCCTTTGGAACCTTTTGCAGAACCAAAAACGGGCAATCCGATTTCTTCCTGGATGATATGCATAGGATGGAGAAGGAAGAGAAAAAAGCGCGGAGGAGAAGAACGGATCTCCTCAGCAGAAAGGGATTACGTACGGGAGTAATATTCCACCACGAGGCGCATATCGACACCCTGTTCGGCATCGGCGGCTTCGGGGATAGCAATAATCTCGACAGAGAGGTTATTGGTATCAGCCTTCATCCACTTGGGCGCGAGATATTTCTCGTGTGCTTCGCGGATGGGACCAAAGACGGGGGAATCCTTCGCCTGCTTGCGGATGGTGATCACTTCACCGGGCTGTACGCGGTAGGACGCAGTCTTCACGCGCTGTCCGTTTACCAGGAACAGGCCGTGACCGGCGAACTGGCGGGACTGCATGCGTGTCATGGCAAATCCTGCGCGGTAAATGACGTTATCCAAACGCATTTCGAGGAGCTGCTTCATCTGGTCACCCGTGCGTCCTTTGGACTTGAGTGCCTGGGCGTAGAGACTGGCGAACTGCTTTTCGGAAAGACCGTACATAGCACGAGCCTTCTGCTTTTCCTTCAACTGCTTTGCATATTCAGAATCGCGACCCTGACGTGTCTTGGCGTTCTTTCCCGGACCATACGGCTTCTTCGACATGATTTTGTCGTACTTATCGGAACCGTAGAGGTTAATACCGAGACGGCGGGCGCGCTTTGCTTTGGGACCAGTGTACTTCATAGGATGTAGGAGTGAGTGACGGAGTGGAAAAGGAGGTGAACTGCTTAGACGCGACGCTTGCGGGAGAGGCGGCAGCCACCGTGTGCAATCGGCGTGACATCAACAATGGAATCGAGGTTAAGACCTGCTCCCTGGAGTCCGCGGAGGGACTGTTCACGTCCTGGGCCAATACCCTTCACTTCCACAGACACAGACTCGATACCAAAGGACGTGACCTTGGCGACGGCGTTTTCTGCCGCAACCTTGGCGGAGTACGGAGTCGACTTGCGGGATCCTTCGAATCCGGATGAGCCGGAGCTGGACCAGGCAAGAACGTTTCCATCGAGATCGGTAATGGTGACGATGGTGTTGTTTTC
>CAYRQG010000001.1:0-20467 GCA_964426345.1 uncultured Candidatus Peribacteria bacterium | reverse complement strand
CGCGTGTTTGACGGTGCGCTTGATCTTCTTCTTGCGGGTCTTGGTGGCGGGAGCTGAAGCCATGGAACTGAGGAGTAAGGGTAGAGTTGAAAAGTAGGGAGAGACAGACGTTTAGGTCTTGGACAATGTGGTACGTCCGGAGAGACCTGTCTTCTTCTTTCCGCGCTTGGTGCGGGCATTTCGGCGGGATGTCTGGCCGCGGGCCGGGAGCTTCTTGCGGTGACGCATACCGCGCCATGTTCCAATATCCTGCAAACGCTTGATATCAATAGAAACCTTGCGTACCAGCTCACCTTCGGTGAGTTCGCTTTCAATGCGTGTACGCAGGCGTGCTTCCTGCTCTTCCGTAATTGCTTCTGCCTTCATATCCGGATCGATTTTCAGTTCTTCCAGGATACGGTTGGACATCGGACGACCAATGCCTTTGATGGCAGTGAGCGCGATTTCGATGCGTTTCTGAGCGGGGAGGACAACTCCGGAGATACGGACCATAGTGACGGGAGGTTAAGGGCTAGATTGAGGAGAAGGGACTATTATCCCTGGCGCTGCTTGTGCTTGGGATTCTTGCAGCCGACGCGTACGACACGCTTTCCTTTGCCATTGCGGCGGAGGAAGGTGAAGCAGTCTTTGCACATACGTTTGACGGAAGCGCGTACTTTCATGGCTTGGGGGGAACGTTTGAGGGAGGCTGGGAGGAAGGGTTTTGCGGGGCGTTTGGCGATACCATTGCTCCGTCGACCATGATCTGATCGGAACGGAAGCGGTACGTAATGCGCCCTTTCTGCAAATCATACGGCGTCATTTCCACTCGTACCCTGTCGCCGGGGAGGATGTGCACGCGATTGACGCGCATACGTCCGGCCAAATGACAGAGCAGTTCGTGATCTTTTGCTTGAGGACTCAGGATTTTGACACGGAATGTGGCATTTGGAAACGTTTCTTCCACAAGACCGATGAGCTCAATTACATCCTTAGACACAAGATAAACAAAAGAAAATGAACCGAAAAGGCCGAGGCATCCTACATAGCCTATGCAGCAGCAGCAAGCTCATTATCTGTAATTTTGGCAAGATTCCCTACTTTGTGTTGCAAAATTTTAATAATATTTCATAATAATATAAAAAGCCGACGCTCGATTTCACGGGGCAAGCTCAGGCAATAATTTCACACCCATCCGGCAAAATCAGTAGCGTGTGCTCAAAGTGGGCTGCCAGAGAACCGTCTTCTGTAATGAGCGTCCAGCCGTCATCAGTGGTGTGCACGTCGTCGGCACTCACGGACACAATCGGCTCGACGGCCACCACAGTATTGGCAGGAAAAACCGGACCTGTCCCCGCTTTTCCGAGATTTGGGATATCCGGGAACTGATGCAGTGTCTTCCCAACACCGTGACCTGTGAGCGAACGGACCGGATGAAAACCTTCATGTTGCACAGACTTCTGAATAAGGGACGACAAATCCCCCACCCGAATCCCCGCTTTTAAAAATGCGACTGCATCGGCAAGTGCGTTTTGTGTGGCCTGGAGCAGATGCTCCGCTTCTTTGCTGATGGCGCCTACACCCACACTGATACAGGCATCGGTGTAGAGACCGTCGTAAATCACGCCACAATCAAGAGAGATGATGTCGCCATCCACAAGCACTCGACTGCCCGGAATACCGTGTACACATTCTTCGTTGACCGATGTGCAGAGCGTTCCTGTAAATCCGTGA
This sequence comes from uncultured Candidatus Peribacteria bacterium, assembly GCA_964426345.1. Taxonomy (GTDB): domain Bacteria; phylum Patescibacteriota; class Gracilibacteria; order Peribacterales; family Peribacteraceae; genus CALREJ01. Next base: position 18,754 of record CAYRQG010000001.1, on the reverse strand, counting down.
TAGCCCTTGAATGCCGGCACTCCCCCGTGATCGCGAATGTATTCCTCGGCCCAGCCATCAATCTCTTTGGTTGTAAGACCTGCTTTGACGCGCGGGCCAAGCATATCCAGACATCCACGCAGAATAGCGCCACCTTTGCGGAAGGATTCGATTTCGGCTGCGGTAAAAATCTGAAAGCCAGACATACTGCTAGCTTATAGCTTTTAGCTTCTAGCTTCTAGCTTCTTTCGAAAATAGAAAAAGATTCCAAGATCCTGAAAGCTGAAAGCTAGAAGCTAACTCCTCAAAGAACAGCCACAATCCTCTCAAACACTTCATCCATGCTGCCGTCTCCGTTTACATCGGTGACTTTTCCGGCGCTGCGGTATTCGTTGATGACCGGTTCTGTCTTCTCATGAAAGAGTCCCATGCGGCGACGGATGAATTCCGGGTTGGCATCGTCGGCTCTCCCCTGCTCTGCGGCGCGCTGCTGCACACGTTCCAGTGCCTGCTCTTCATCCACCTTCAGTTCAATGCAGCGGAAATCGCGTCCGAGTTCCTGCATCATCTCGTCGAATGCTTTCTTCTGATCCATATCGCGGGGAATGCCATCGAAGAGGAGCGGTTCGGTAAGAGGATGTGCACTCACAGCTGTGCGAACGACTTCCATGATAATTTCAAAAGGGACCAGGTGTCCGTGATCAATGTACGATGTGACTTTGTGACCAAGCTCTGTGTCTGTAGCGGCAATCCTTCTGAGTTCTCCACCTGCTTCGAAAATATGATATCCGTGTTCTGCAGCGAGACGCTTTGCTTGGGTTCCTTTGCCGGAGCCTTGGATACCGAAGAGGAGAAGATCCATAGAGGAAGATGAGCGCCAGCCATTCAGCCGGCCGCGACAGGCTACCGTACAGTTTCCCCGCTGACCAGCCAATTTCTTGGTATGGGCTAAAAGGCGGAATAGTTGAGTTTTGTCATGAATCCTATACATTTCCTACAGAGCTTTACGGCTATTTTTCGGATCTTTTCGCCAACGGCACAGGAGAATATGATGCGTCGATTCGTTACGTTGTTGCTACCCTTCATTCCCTTGGTGGGCATGATTGGAATGATTGGTACCTTTGTTGTAGGTATTCATACCTATGACAAGATGGCCAAACCCACTCTGCATTTTCAAATAAACCCATACATTAGGCATATCAATGCGATCAAAGAACTGGTTGAAAAAAAGCATTTGTATGCAGAAGCATTTTTTCAATGGGAACTCTTCCTAGAGACGAGAGAACGAGAACGGAGAAAAATTGAGAATGGCGAAAACAGTGCAACGCTATTCTTGGCTCAGGCGTTTGCACAAGAAAATCAACAAGAGTACGCCATGTGCATCTTTGAATATCTTGTGGAAGATTCCCGCATTACCAGCAATCACGGTGTGTATGCACAGTGGCTGCTGAAGTGGGGCAACATCGAAAGAGCACTTGAGATGATGCAAACAGTGCATCAGACGGATACGAATTTTAAAGTTGCAGACTATCTTCTTTACACGAAAATATTAGATCGGGCTGGGCGTAGAAAAGATGCATTACAGCTCGCCCGAGAGGGGCTGGAGAAACAAAAATTGTACGCTGCAGATGTTGATTACATGTTTCTCAAAACCTATTTCACAAAACTGAAAGGATCATCGGCACACATGACGACGTTGTAACTATTCTCCTCCCAAGAAAAGGTCATTGTTACAAAAATCCCGTCTCCACTTGGATGACGGGATTTTGTTGTAATCAATAGAGAAGTCTTTAGACCAGCTTGTCGTAATCGTGTGCGAGCATCTGGGCGTTTACCTGGCGGATGAGTTCCATGACCACACCCACCATAATGATGAGTCCGGAACCGGAGATGATCAGGTTCTGACTGCCAAGGCTGGAGTACTTGGTAAAGAGGATTGGCACAATCGCAACGATACCGAGGAATGTTCCACCCCAGAGGTTTAAGTGATTGCTCGTCTTTGCAAGGAGATCGGCAGTCTGCTTTCCCGGACGCATACCCGGAACGAAGCCACCGCGCTTCTGAATGCTTTCAGCAAGATCTACCGGCTTGAACGTCACCGACACGTAGAAGTATGTGAAGACCAATACCAACAGGAAGTAGATGATGATGTACGTGAAGCTCGGGTTCTGCGCGTTCAGATACGTGTTGATGAATTCCTTGAGCCACTGCAGACGGGTTGCGGTCTGGAGGAATTGAGCAAGGATGGCAGGCAATGTAATGAGGGAGATGGCGAAGATGATGGGCACCATTCCTGCCTGGTTCAGGCGGATAGGCAGACCTCCTGCAACACCACGACCTGCACCCTGGTTGGCGTAGGTGATGGGAATGAGGCGGTGTGCATCGGTGAAGAGCACCACGGCAATAAGCATTGCGAGGGCCAGTACTGCAAAGAGCACAAATGCTCCGGAGTTTCCTCCGCTGGTACCGGTCAAATACATTGCGCTCACGCGGCTCGGGATGTTGGCAACAATGCCTGTGAAGATCAGCATGGAGATACCGTTTCCGATTCCTTTCTCCGTAATCATTTCACCCAGCCACATCAGGAATACAGATCCTGCCGTGACAAAGAGCATCGGGAGGAGAACATGCGGGCAAGAGGTGTCGATCAGGGTGCTTCCTCCGCGGCTCAGCAGAATAAGGAATCCGTAGCTCTGTACGAAGCTAAGCGGGAAGCTAAGCCAGCGTGTATAGCGGTTCAGTACCTGCTGCCCCTGCTGTCCTTCCTTTGTGAGAGCTTCGAGCTTGGGGAAAATGACGCTGCAGAGCTGGATGATAATGGATGCGTTAATATAAGGAGAGAGTCCAAGGAGAGCGATAGAGAAGTTATCCACGGCTCCACCGGTCAGAGCGGCAAACACGCCCAGAAGTCCTCCGGTTGCTTTGCTGTCCAGGAATTGCTGGAGGGCGAGAGGATCCGTTCCCGGAACGGGAGTGTGAGCGAGAAGGCGGTAAATCAAAAGAATACCCACGGTCACAAGGATGCGCTTGCGGAGGTCTTTCGTGTGCCAGATCTGGTGGAGATACTTGAACATGTGAAGAGGAAGGAGTGTTACACGACGTAGTGTGTCGTTTGGCGAGAGAGGACGCAAGTCGTCTTTTCTACACAACACGCATCACTATCGCAGAAACAACCTAAAAATCAGATGACTGTGAGACTGCCTCCTGCCTTTGTCACAGCAGCTTTAGCGGTCTTGGATGCAGCGTGTACCTGAAGATCGAACTTCTTGGTCAGGGTGCCGAGTCCAAGGAGCTTGACGAGCTTTCCTTTGCGGACAAGGCGCTTTGCGAGCAGATCTTCGAGTGTGTAGGTGCCTGCATCGAGGGTCTTTTCGAGTGTAGCGAGGTTGATCACTTCATACTCCTTGCGGCGGATGCTCTTGAAACCGTGCAGTTTCGGCTGACGGCGAATCAGAGGAACCTGACCACCTTCGAATCCGAAGTGCTTACCTTTTCCCGTGCGGGAATGCTGTCCTTTGGTACCGCGACCACCGGTGGTGCCGCCTTTTCCGCTGTTACCACGCGCAATGCGCTTGGTGGACTTACGGGAGCCGGAGGCTGGTCTGAGAGAGTGCAACATAAGAGGCCGCGATGTTACTTGCTTGCAAAGGAAAGCTCAAGGGCATTTTTTCATATTTTGACTTTCGGTCTCTCCCTTTTACTTGAGCCAATCGCCAAATGGTGCAAATCCCATGAATTGCATGTTTTTAACTATTATTGTATAATAATAATACACACAAAAACCTCTATGTTCAGCCACGTTCTCGCATCATTGATGGTGGCATTCACCCTGCTTCCCCAGACGGTGGAGCCCCTGAACAGCGGACAAACCGAAAACGTGACACGCGCGGAAGCAGCAACCGCGATGCTCCTTGCGAGAAATCCGAATGTGACGGTCATCAAAAATGTGGGTCAGTTTTCCGATATTCAGAAAGGAAGCTGGTATGAAGCGTACATGCTGGCCGCCGAGCGGTTCGGGATTGTGAAAGCCGATGCAGACAAACACCTGCGCCCGAACGCTACTGTGAACCGAGCGGAGTTTTTAAAAATGCTCTCCCTCACGTTCAACATTCCAACCGGGTATCGTCATTCCTACAAAGATGTCACAGCCGATGCGTGGTACAGCGAGTACGCAGGCATCGTGTCTACCTTTCATCTTCCATTGCAGGATGACGTGCTCCATTTGAATCCGGGAAAAACAGTCACACAGCAGCAGGCACTGTCCAGCGTGCAGATATTTCTGCGCCTCTACAATCAGCCGGAAAATTCCCTCTTTCAGGAACAGCAACTCGCCATTGATCAGTCGGAAAATAAATTAAACATCTACGACATTATTTCCACACGTCAGACCAATGTCGTCTTCATCGATAAAAAACCGACGGCAGATATCCCGCAGCCTGTTGTCATTCCCCAGTCTCTGCCGCAACTGCGTACCGATATTATGTCGCTCGTGAATTTTGAAAGACTCAAAGCAGGACTCCGCCCGCTCACCTACAACACGCGCCTCCAGGAATCCGCTCAGCGCTATGCAGAGCAGATGAGCAGCAAGGGATTTTTTGGACACGTGAGTCCCGATGGACAGACACTGCGTGACCGCGTAGCTGCGACTGGCTATTACGATACGTCATTCTCTGCTGATTGCGGATGCGTGAAAGGATTTACGGTGGGAGAGAATCTGGGACGCGGACAGAAGACGGCTGATGAAGTCATGAAAGACTGGATGAATTCCCCCACACACCGTGCGGCCATTCTGGATCCGAACTATAACGATGTGGGTGTCGGTGTCTCTGCGGGAATCTGGGTTCAGCACTTTGGCGGTGTGTTACTACCGGGGGCAAAAGTGGCAGGTACAAAGTAAGATACTGCGAGAACAGCAGAAAATCAGATCGATCCCTTACTCAGCCTTCTTGTCGTCCTTCTTTGCGGCCTTCTTCTCCACAAGGTTTCCACCTTCCACCTGGTCCTTGGAAACGGTCTTGATCTGAGCAGCTGCAACATCGGCCTTCTCGACAGCGGGAGCAGAGTCATCGGTCATACCCGGGCGCAGACCCTTCAAACGAGCGAGAGCCTTGAATGTAGCCTGAGCGTTCACAAGGGTATTTCCTGTACCGAAGCGCTTGGCAAGCACGTTGCGGACACCGGCGTGATCGAAGATGACGCGAAGTGCTCCTCCGGCAATGATTCCTGTTCCTTCGGAAGCAGGCATCAGGCGGAGCTTGGCTGCCTTGAATTTAACGTCAACGTTGTGAGGGATCGTTCCCTTAGTGAGGGGGATGCGGATCATAGCGCGGCGGGCTGCCTTGGTTGCCTTCTGCACAGCTGCCTGCACTTCGTTTGCCTTACCCGTACCGAGTCCGACTTTTCCCTTCTTGTTTCCAACAACAACCACAGCGCGGAAGCGCATACGGCGACCTCCTTTCACCACGCGAGTCACGCGATCAATGGAGAGTGTGCTTTCCGTGAATTCGGAAGGCTCACGCTGTCCGCGGTCGCGCTTGTTCTGCCTGTCTGGGGAGGATGACTTAGCCATGGGGGTGATAGGGGTTCGGGTTGGGGTTCGGAATTAGAATTGAAGTCCGCCTTCACGGGCGGCATCGGCCAGGGCCTTGATGCGGCCGTGGTACTTGTAGGAGTTGCGATCGAAGATAACGGCATTTACACCTGCGTCCTTTGCCTTCTTTGCAATGAGTTCGCCGACTTTCTTGGCGCCTTCCATAGTAGGCTTGCTCTTTGCTTCTTTGGTGGATGCTGCGCAGAGGGTGCGGCCTGCCATGTCATCAACCAACTGCACATGCATATTGGTGAGGGAACGGTAGACAGTCATACGGGGACGAGCAGCGGTACCACTGACCTTCGCACGGATGCGACGCTTGCGAGCGAGCCGGTCTTGAATCTTCTTGAGTAACATGGGGATTGAGGGTTGAGATTGAGGTTAAGGCTGAGTGGAAAAGAATTATCCACCCTTTGCTGTAGCGGCCTTACCGACCTTACGACGGACAATTTCATCGGAGTAGCGGATACCTTTGCCCTTATACGGTTCTGGTGGGCGCAGTTCGCGGATCTGAGCGGCCACCTGTCCCACGAGCTGCTTGTCGGCGCCGGTAATGCGGAGGATGTTCTTGTTCTTTTCATCCTGCACGATTTCGACGTTTGCGGGGATGGTGAAGTCGATCGGGTGGCTGTAGCCGAGGTTCAGCTGCAGCAATGTCTTGCTCTTGAGGGCTGCCTTGTAACCCACTCCAATGATTTCAATCTGCTTGGAGTAGCCTTCGGACACACCTTTCACCATGTTGGCGATGAGTGCGCGTGTCAGACCATGGCGGGCGCGGGCGTCCTTGGAGTCATTGATACGACCGACCTTTACGTCAGATCCTTCGATCGTGACGTTCACTTCCGGAAGAAGTGTGTAGGTCAGCTCCCCTTTGGAACCTTTGACGGAAACGACGGAGCCCTTGAGCTCTACCGTAACCCCGGAGGGGATGGCCACTAATTTGTTACCAATGCGAGACATATTAGGAGATGGTGCAGAGAACTTCGCCTCCGGCCTTGCGCTTGCGCGCTTCTTTGTCGGTGAGGAGACCTTCGCTTGTAGTAAGAATGGCAATACCGTAACCGCGTTCAACGGGCTTGAGATCGGCGGCACTGCTGTAGAGACGGCGGCCAGGCTTGCTCACGCGGGTGAGAGCCAGGGTCTTGCCCGGGATGAAGGTAAGAGTCAGGTTCAACTTGGGAGCATCGCCGCTTACTTCCACTTTTTCGATCATGCCCTCGCGAACAAGGAGTTCACAGAGTTCCTGCTTCATGCGGGACCACGATGCGCTGGTCGTCTTGCGACGTGCAGCCTGAGCATTGCGGATGCGTGTGAGGAGATCGCCGATGGGGTCGTTGACGTAAGACATGGTTACCAGGAGGATTTGGTGATACCGGGGATTTCGCCGTTGGAGGCGAGTTCACGGAAGCAAATGCGGCAGACTGCGAAGAAACGGATGTATCCATGGCGGCGTCCGCACAGTTTGCAACGGTTGTAGACGCGTGTGGGGAACACAGGCTTCTTGCCTTCCTGTTTGGCCTTCATGAAGGCTTCAAGGTTCTTTTTCTGCCGGTTGACGAGTGCTAAGCGAGCCATGGGGGTGGGATTGTCTAGAAGGGGGAGATAATGGTCAAGGACTTAGTGAGTGGATTCGGATGCTTTGCGATCCGGGCGGAACGGCATGCCAATCTGCTTCAAGAGGGCCTTGGCTTCGTCATCGTTCTTGGCGGTTGTTGTAATCTGGATCTGGAGACCAAATGTCTTCTGGAGGTCGGATGCTGGGATTTCCGGGAAGACTGTGTGATCCTTCAGGCCGATTGCGTAGTTTCCGTTGCCGTCCATTTTGGTCGGAAGACCACGGAAGTCGCGGATGCGGGGCAGGACGTAGCTGATGAGGCGATCAACGAATTCTTCCATCTTGCGGCCGCGGAGTGTGACCACTGCGCCGACAATGCGACCTTTGGTGATTTTGAAGTTGGAGATGGATTTCTTGCTGGCGCGGAAGACCGGCATCTGTCCGGTAATCTTCATGAGTGCATCGGTGATGAACTCCTGCATTTCCTTGCCTTCCATCTTTGTACGGTTGATACCGACGTTCACGATGACCTTTTGGATCTTCGGAAGAGCGTGCACATTTGTGATCTTCAGCTCTTCTTTGAGAGCCTGAGCGATCGGGCCGCGGAGCCGGTCATGGAGGGTAGAATAAGTCATTGGGTTGAGAGGTTATCCGCCTTGTGCGCGGTGTGCGGCTGTAAAGGAATTGGCTCCTCCGTCTGCTCCCTTGCTGCCTTCCTGTGTCTTGGCAGCTTCGTCACCACGCTTCCAGAAGGCTGATTTCTTGGGAACCTCTGCAGTGGCATCGTTCTTTTTGTCTGCTGCAGTCTTGGCGGTCTTCTTTTCCGACTTGGTGACCGCTTTGGTGATCACTTCGCCGCTTGCCTTGGCAATACGCTCCTTGCGACCGGTCTTTGCGTCAATCTTGTAGCCAATGCGTGTCGGCTTCTTGGTCTTGGGGTCGAGGATGGCAACGTTACTGACGTGGATGCTTGCTTCGTAGGTGATGCGCTGTCCTGCGGACTGAGCCGTCTTCTTGATGTGGCGTGTGCGCATGTTGATTCCTTCCACAATCACGCGGTTTTTGTCGCCAAGGACACGGGTCACAGTTCCCTGCTTTCCCTTGTCTTTGCCGGTCATGATGGTGACGAGGTCACCTGTGTGGATCTTCATAGAACGTCAGGGGCCTGGGAGATAATTTTCTGGTAACCCTTCGTACGCAGTTCGCGGGCGACGGGACCGAAGACGCGTGTACCCTTCGGCATACCGTCTTTCTGGATGATGACACATGCATTGTCGTCGAACTTCACTCCGGTGCCGTCCTTGCGGCGGGTCATGGTGCGGGTGCGGACCACCACTGCACGTTCGACAGACTTCTTCTTTACAGTACCGCGGGGAGCGGCATCTTTGATGGAGACAACGATGATGTCGCCAACGCGAGCGTAACGACGACGGCTTCCACCAAGCACAAGGATGCACATGGCCTGCTTGGCGCCGCTGTTATCTGCCACGGTGAGGTAGGTGTGCAACTGGATCATGATTGAGTGGAGGCTGTGGATTCGGAATTGTCAGATGCGGTGTGGTGGCGGTTCATGGCTTCGGCCAGACCCTTCTCTTCCTTCATCTTTGCAACGCGGGGAACGCGCTTGAGGACTTCCTTCAGGATGAAGTGCTTGTTCTTCGAGATAGGTGCACACTCCTCAATCATCACTTCGTCTCCGATTTCGACATCGTTCATCTTGTTGAGGTCGACCAGGAACTTTTTGCTCCTGCGGAAGCTCTTCTTATAGAGCGGGTGGTTCACCTGACGATGGACGATCACCGTGATGGTGCCTGTCATTTTGGCCGATGTGACGATGCCTTTCTTCGTAATCATTTGGTGGCGGGGGCGGGAACTTTAGCGCTTTTAGACTTGGTTTTCAATGTCGTCTTTTTGCTTCCTTCTGCACGATTCTTTTCATTCTCAATGGTGAGCAGACGAGCCAGCTCTTTCTTTTCACGGAGGAAACGTGCGGTGTCCTTCTCGGAGCGCATTTCCACTTCGATGTGCATCTTGGCCACAATCATGCGCTTCTCGGAGATCTCCTTGCGGAGGTCTTCAATCTGCATATTGCGAAGCTCTTTGGTGGTGAGATGTGTCGACATGATTAGGCGGCAGCGGAAGTAACGGGCAGCATCTTGCTGATGATCTTGGTTTCAAGCGGCAACTTGTGGCTGGCGAGGCGGAGCGCTTCGCGAGCTTTTGCTTCCGGCAGACCGTCCATTTCAAACACGACGGCGCCGCGCTTCAGGGTGATGGCAAAGTATTCGAGTGATCCTTTTCCGGCTCCCATCGGCACTTCTGCAGCTTTCTTTGTGACAGCTGTGTGCGGGAAGATACGGATCCAGATTTTTCCGCCGCGCTGAACGGAGTGGGTCATAGCCTTACGAGCGGCTTCGATCTGGCGGGCTGTAATTTCTCCGCTCTCCATCACCTTCAGGCCGATGACACCAAATGCCAGCGTTGCTCCGCGTGTGGCTTTGCCACCAACGGCACCGCGGTTGCGGTGTGGTTTCCGGTATTTGAGCTTCTTGGGTTCTAACATGGGTGGAGAGTAAGAGGTGGGATTATTTCGTAGGATTCAGGGATGCAGACTGAGCCTGCTGGACATTCTTGAACACCATTCCTTTATAGACCCAGACCTTGATACCGATCGTTCCAAACTTGGTGATGGAATGACGGCGTGCAAACTGAACGTTTGCGCGGAGGGTCTGCAAGGGGATGTTGCCTTCTTTGAACATTTCATTGCGGGCGATTTCTGCTCCGTTCAGGCGACCGGAAACGAGCACCTTGGCTCCGAGGGCACCGGACTGCATTGCTTTCTCGATTGCCATCTTGGCAGCGCGGCGATACGGCATGCGGCGGTCCATCTGACCTTTGATATTCTCGGCCACAATGTTTGCATCGGTGTCCGGGTTGCGGACTTCCTGAATGGTGACTTCAAAGTTTCCACCGAACTTCTTCTCGAGTTCCTTGCGGAGATCCTCGATGGCAGCGCCCTGCTTTCCAATAATCATACCGGGCTTGCTGCTGTGGATGGCAACAGAGGTGCGCTTTCCGCGCTCGATTCCGATATCGGTGATTCCTGCATCCTTCAGCTTGCCAGTGATATGGCGCTTGATGAGCTGATCCTGGAGGAAGAAATCGCGATACTTCTTTCCGCGTGCGAACCAGATGGATGACCACGTGTGGGTGATTCCGATTCGGAAGCCGTTGGGGTTAACTTTTTGACCCATAAGTTAGGAATTGGTAGGTACATCGGAAACAACCGGCTCTGCCTGCACTTCGCTAGATGCGGTTACGGGCTGAGTGGATTCTGAGTGCGTCTCTTTTACAGGAGATTTTGCAGTTTGTGAAGCGGTCTTCTTTGCAGTTGCCGGCTTTTTCGCGGCAGTCTTCGTCTCTTTCTTTGCCTGAGCTTCTGCGTGCACACCTTCGGCAATACCGAGTGTGAGGGAGATGTGGCTCATGAACTTGTTCATCGTGCGCATACGACCGCGGGCCATCGGCACTCCACGGCGCATTGGTGTTCCCTGGTTCACGATGATTGTCTTGATCATGAGGCTTCCTTTTGGCTGCTTGTCGTTGTGCGTTGCGTTGGCAACAGCAGAGTTGACCAGCGTCTCGACCATGCGGGCGCCTTTCTTGTGTGTGCGGGACAGAGCCGTAAGGGCTTCATCCACGCGCATGCCGCGGACCATCATAGCAATGATGTTTGCTTTCTTCGGAGCGATGCGGGCGGAGCGGAGATAGGCTTTCATGGGAGCGAGGGATAGAGCTGGGGTTGGGGGCTAGGGATTATTTCTTGGCGGGAGCTTTGGACGGAGCGGGTGCTGCGGCCATCTTTCCTCCGTGGACGCGGAACTTCGTGGTCCAGGAGAATTCACCGAGTTTGTGACCGACCATCTGTTCTGTAACGTAGACGGGTGGGAATTCTTTACCGTTGTGAACTGCGAAGGTGAATCCTACGAATTCTGGTGGGATGTCGCAATCGCGAGCCCAGGTCTTGATGATCTTCTTCTCGCCCTTGGCAATTTGCGCGTTAACCTTTCCGAGCAGGCGCTCATTGATGTGTGGGCCTTTTTTGAGGGAGCGGGACATAAGGGGTGAGAATAAGGGGTGAGGTTGAGAGGGGTGATTCTAAGGGAGAGGATTATTTCTTCTTGTTCTTCTTCACGCGGCGGCGAACGATGAGATCGGAGCTCTTGAGCTTGCGCTTGCGTGTTTTGACACCAAGTGCCTTCTTTCCCCACTTTGTCTTTGGGGCCTTGAGACCGATCGAGTTGTGTCCTTCTCCACCTCCGTGCGGGTGATCAACGGCGTTCATCGCCTTACCAAGCACATGCGGGCGAATACCGCGCCAGCGCATACGTCCTGCCTTTCCCCAGCTGATAAGGCTATGTTCGGGATTGGAGACGATACCGATGGTTGCGCTGCACTCCTTGCGGACTTTGCGCATTTCGCTTGATGGCAATTCAATGAGGGCGAAGTCTCCGTCGAATCCGACGAGAGTGGCCGATGTTCCTGCGGAACGGACGATCTTTCCTCCCTGTCCCGGACGCATTTCAACGTTGTGGACCTTATAACCTACCGGGATGTACTGGAGCTGCATGCGGTTACCGACTTTCACCTTGGTGCGCTCTCCGGAGACGATCGCATCGCCGGCCTTCATAGTCTGAGGAGCAAGGACGTAGCGCTTCTCTCCATCGGCGTAGTTCACGAGGGCAATGTAAGCGGTGCGGTTTGGATCGTACTCCAGGCTCATGATCGTTCCCGGGACTCCCGGCTTATCGATCTGGCGGAAGTCGACATCACGGAGCAACGTCTGGTGTCCTCCGCCGCGGCGGCGGATTGCAATGCGGCCTGGGCTGTCGCGGCCGTGGATGCGCTGCTTTCCCTTTGTGAGACTCTTCTCCGGACGTGCCTTGGAGAGCTCAGAGAAGTCCGCGACGGTGTATTGGCGTCGTGCGGAGGTCGTTGGTTTAAGCTTCTTGAGCGGCATGGGAGAGAGGGCTGAGGATTAGGAGATTTTGAACTTGGAGAAATCGAGCGTGGAGCTCTTTTCGGTGAGGGTCACAATCATACGCTTGCTGGGATGACGCTTGGTCATTGTGCGTCCGGCACCGAGTTCGCGTGTCTTTGTAGGAGTGCGCATCACACGGATGGATGCAACGTCGACATCGTAGAACTTCTTCAGAGCTGCTTTGACATCAATCTTGGTTGCTTCGTTGCGGACTTTGACGGTGTAGCAGCGCTCTGTCTTCATGCGTTCTGCCTTTTCCGTGACAACCGGGCCGAGGATGATGCGGGAGAGTTCCATGGGTGGGGTTAGGATTTCTTGGTGGAAGTAGCGTATTCCTTCTTCACGTACGGCTTCGGCGTCTTCTTGATGCGGGGAGCCGGGATACGCTTGGTGGTGTTGGCAACAGTTTCCTTCTTGCCAAAGAGCTTGTCTGCTTCGTCGATTGCATCCACAAGGAAGACAATGTGACGTGCGTTCAGGATTTCTTCGGCGTTGAGGTAAGCGGCGCGAACGGTGTGTACAGCATCGACGTTGCGTGCGGAAAGCAGCAATGCCTTGTGTTCAGCGGTGCTCACGAGCAGCACTTTGCGTCCGTGCTCAATCGGGAGCTTCTTCAGAAGATCGGCAAGCGTCTTCGTTTTGATGGTGTCGGGGAAACTTTCGAGGGCAACAATCGCACCCTTTTCTGCCATGACTGTGAGGGAGCTGCGAAGAGCGGCGTGGCGCATCTTCTTCGGCATATCCTGGGTATAGTTCATGATATTGCGCGGTCCGAAGTTCTTGCCACCTCCGCGCATGAGGGAGTTGCCGATTGCACCGTGACGGGCGCCTCCTGTGTGCTTCTGGGCGCGGATCTTGCGGGTGGAACCCTGAACTTCGCTCTGGGTTTTGACGTGTGCTGGAGACTGACGGCGGTTTGCCTGCTGCATCACCACTGCCTGGTGCATGAGACCCCAGTTCGTATCGGCTCCGAAGAGCGATGCGGGGAGTTCCATGGACTTTACCTTGGAGCCGGTAGCGGAGAAAACATCAATAGTCATGGGAGTGTGGGATTATTTCGAAGCTTCAAGAGTAAGGAAGACATGGGCACCATTGGGTCCAGGAACTGGTCCTTTGATGGCAATCAGGTTCTTTTTGAGGTCATTGATGATGACTGGGCGGTGCTTGATGGTCTTCTGTTCCTGACCCATGTGACCGGCCATTCTGTGTCCTTTGAAGATACGTCCCGGATCGGCGCGCATACCGATGGATCCCGGTTCGCGCTTGAAGTGGGAACCGTGGGATGCAGGTCCTCCGTGGAAGCCGTGGCGCTTCATAACACCGGCAAAACCCTTTCCTTTGGAGATTCCTTCAACACTGACCATGGAATCGGTCGGCATCACCTCGATGGTGACGTCCTTGCCGGCTTCCATACCGTCGAAAGACTCCACTTTGAACTCTTTCTGGACTTTGTAGCGTGTGTGCTCGGCGCCCTTGCGTGTTTTCCACTGCTTGGCTCCGATTCCGAGAACAACGGCATCGTAACCGTCTTTCTCCTTGGTTTTCGTGCGAACAACGGTGTTCGGCTCGATTTCCAGATACGTGACAGCAACCGCCTCACCCGAAGGCAAGAAAGCGCGTGACATACCGATTTTTTTGGCGATGAGACCAATCATAGTGAGCTTGGAGGTTCCTCTGGATCGCTTGTTTCCAAATGGAAAGGCGATCTCGAACGTAAGCGGCCCTGAAAGAGAAATTCTAACGGGCAGGTTCTGTTGAGTGCGGGGAGTTTAGAAACCTTTTAGGGAAGAGTCAAATGTATTTTGGCGCTTTCTTTTGTACAGCAGATCCCCTTTTCCGGCATCCTTTGAAACATCAAAAGAAGATTCTATAATCAACTGTATAGCTTCCTCTTTCTAGATGAACCAGCGGCTCCTTCCTTATACGCGCTGGTTCTTTATTGTGGGAACCTACATGCTGGGTGTGCATTTTGATCATCCGCTCGTCATCTTGCGGTATCAATTCCTGCGCTGGCGTTATGGAAATGTCCGTTTCTCGGTGGGAGACAGCCACTCCCTCTTTTCCTTTGCCTGGATCCGGAATGTGGTCCGGCTACCGCAGGGGCCTCTGACCATGCACCGCATTGGGCGGGATGGACTCGGAACATTGTCACTGTTTGGGCAAACATCGTTCTTCTGGCCACAAACCATCCTTCGCAGAGGCGATACAATTTTCCTGTCTTTTGGGGAAATTGATTGCAGATGTCACCTTGCCAATCAGATTGCCGCAGGAAGAACTGAGGAAGAAGTGATCCGCACCCTGGCAACTAGCTATATAGAAGCACTCCTCCGTGCGCGCCAGGAAGGGATCACGCTGTGTGTGGTGAGTGTGACTCCCCCGGCCTACAGCCAGTATATTGATCAATTCCGCACCTATAAACCCTCTGGGTCCGATACAGACCGGGCACGCTACACGCTCCTCCTGAATACTGCGCTCATGGAACTCTGCAGAGCGCACGCAATCCCCTACCTGGATACGTATCGCCGGTATGCCGACGCGCAGGGCATGCTGATTCATGCGCTGTCCGATGGCCAGACGCACATCGGGAAAACGCTGCAGGTTCAAAAAGCGCTGGATCAGATGGAGGCGGCCGTACGCTGAGGGCGGATATGTGCCAGGTACTCTTCCAAAAATTGCAGCGACTGCGCTGCTGTTTTTTCCCAGGAGAACTCTGTGGCAAACCGGTGAGCCGCCTGCCCCATGGAAGAACGCAGATGCTGATTTGTCAGAAGCATTGCGATTTTTTCTGCGAGGAGATTGATATTGCCGTGCTCCACCACAAAGCCGGTTTCACCATCGTGTACCGATTCGCGGAGCCCCGGGGAATCGCTGGCGACAGTCGGTACACTGCAGGCTCCTGCTTCCGTGACCGCCAATCCCCATCCTTCATTGGAGGATGTCTGCACCCCCACCCACGATTCCTGCAGCATTCTTTTCTTTTCTGATTCCTCTACAAATCCACAGAACTCCACAGCGTGTTCAATGTGGAGCGCCGCAGCAAGTGCACGCAGACTCTGTTCATTATCCCCTCTTCCAATGATCCGCAGACGGAGATCGGGAAAAACAGGCAGCAACTGCGCAACAGCTTTCAGAATAAAATCGACGTGTTTATAGCGCTTGAGGCGACCAACGCAGATGAGACTTGGATAGGCAGTTTTCTGCACGGATGGATCTGCAATGAATAAAGCATCTGGAATGCCGGCGTAAATAACACGTATACGTTCTGTGGGAATATGACGGTTCTGTAAATCCTGTGCACTACTTTGGGAATTCACCCAGAAGGAAGATGTGCGGTACGTCCACGGAATCATGCGTTCGTATGCACACCACGCCATACTCAGGCTCCAGGAAAGCTCTTCGAAGATCGTCTTTCCAAAGAGATGCGGAATCATGACCGCGACCGGCGTGCGATGGATGAAGAGTGGCAGCAGACAGGGAACTTTGCTGATGTATTCGAGAATAACATCGTACTGTTTCTGACCGAGTGAGAGCACTTTGAACGGAGCCCAGAGATGAAACAGATATTCATGCGGGCCACGGATAAAACGGACGCCATCGATGATTGTCTCTTTTTCACTGCCCGGATAGCCCGCACAGAGAACGTCCACCGTATGTCCCCACGCAGCCCAATACTTGGCAGTATGACACACAATCTGTTCGAGGCCGCCTGCCTGCGGATGTGTACTATCGCGGTGATTGAGGATCAGTATGCGCATGAACTGCAGAAACGATACAGTACCTGCATGTCTTTCCCACAGAGCATTCTTGTAACAGGAACATCGTCGGGCATTGGCCGGGAGACTGCGCTTCTTTTTGCAGAGCGCGGGTGGCGGGTCGTTGCATGTACGAGGAATGGACGCGACCATCCGGAGCATCGGCAGATACGCGGGATGGCGATGGACATTGATAATCTTGCATCGATTGATGCGTGCTTTGCGACATTGCAGAAAGAAGGAAGGATTCCCGCAGTCCTCGTCAATAATGCGGCATGGGGTGTGCGTGTTCCGTTTGAAGATATGAGTGATGACGAGATGCACGGTATGCTCCAGACGAATGTGCTCGGAACCATGCGCGTCACACAAGCATGGCTTCGGGCACGGAGAGACAATCAACCAGGTGTCGTGATTGCGGTGAGTTCTTTGGCGGGGAAAATAGGGCTGCTGTATCACAGTGTGTACTGCGCGAGTAAATGGGCAGTAGAAGGATGGGCAGAAGCGTTGCAATATGAAGTGGCACCACGGGGCATCCGCGTGAAACTGGTGGAACCGTTTAACAGGATCGAAACCGCATTTTTTGAAAAAGCCCGCGCGAAAGAAGCGGATCGAACTGTGTCTGCGTGGAATATCACACAATACACTGCTTATAAGGAAGCGTTTGAAAAGACAGCGTCTTCACTGAAAACCACGGATGTTGCTGCAGTGATTTTCTGTGCGGCTACGGATGGGAAAACCACTATGCGCTATAGAATCTCGAAAGGATTCTCTCTTCCTTTCTTTGCTCTGCTTCATAGCATCTGGCCGTCATGTGCAATCAGGCTCCTGACAAAACGGTACAAGGGACTAGTTGGCAGAAACCCGACGCAAGACATACACAAGTGACGCAGCGTGACGCGGGCGGATCAATCCGTAGAAAAAATCGATGATACCCAGAAGAATGCCGCGTAATGCATTGCCTTGTAACAAACGTTCGTAATAGAGGCCCATGTAGATGGGATCAAGAAAAAGCGGCTGGATACGGTCGATACGCAGCTGATGCATTGCCGCCAGTCGCGCGAGAGTATCCGGTTGAAAATGCCACAAGTGGCGCGGAACATCGTGGATGCCGTAGTACCGCATGAGCGGCCCGCCGATGTTCGGGATGGCGATGACGACTATGCCCCCGGGTGCAAGAAGGCGGCGGATCTGATTCATGGTTCCGTGCAGATCGTGCACATGTTCCAGTACATGCCACAGTGTGATGACATGAAAAGAGGAAGAAGGAAGATCATACAGAGCCATGACTCCCCTGCAATCAATCCCGATGGCTCTACAGTGTGCACACATCTGTCTGTTACGCTCAATGGCACTCACCAGCCAGCCGGCCTGCTGCATGAACAGTGGAAATTCCCCGCTGCCGCATCCGATATCCAGAAGAGAGCCGGTCTGTCGTTTTGTGACGCGTTCAATGAACCGGCGCTTTCCCGGGAGACGGATGAAACGGCGCGCAGCTGTGGCAATATGCATGACCCAGCCGCGATTCCTTATATCGTGCGGCATGTAATTGCCGGTTGCGTAGTAGCGGTGCATCGCCTCTTCGGTCGGAGCATCCTGCGTGATCAAAAATCCACAGACAGCGCAACGGACAATCGTAAATGTTTCATGAGACACAAGATCGTCGCGGCATTCCATGGCCGGCTCCACATCCGATCCACCACAAAGCGGGCAGGTATCGTACTGAAGAGTATCATTCATGAACGGCGCAGATGAAGAAGCCAGCGACCGGTGCAGACCACTGCAAAGATCCACAGTCCGGAAAGAACCAGGCCAACAATAGCCGACAATTCAGGACCGAGCACAGGACCCAGGAATCGGAAGACAATAATCATGGGCCAGACGACGGCAATCATGAAAATCTGGAGCCAGAGCGGCAGCTGGCACCCCATGCTTCCGTTCAGTGCACAGTTGAGCATGATGTAGAGAACCACAGCAGCGAGCAGCGTGGTAACAACAGTGATGGAAACGGTGATGACGGTGGGGCGGAAGAAAGAAGACATGGAAAAAGTATACACCTAAAAATGCCACCAACCCCTGAAGGGAGCTGGTGGCGTAAGAGCGATCTTAAAGAAAAGAACACAAGTCGAAGGTTTGCATGTTGCGGACTGTGGGGGCGGCTACGTCAAGGAGGGCACCCATTGTATGGGTACATCAGATAAATTAACACGCTGTTCCTCGTATTCACGGTGATTCCCTTTCGAGAAAAGCTACACAACAGTTAACCGTTAACTGCCACATTCTATGCACATGCATGCGCAGGATGTGGCAGTTATATTCTTCGACGTTGTTTCAAATGATCACTCTCGCTGCATCGCGAATGCGTAATCGGCATTCTAGAACGAGTGAGCGAAGAGTCAAATGATTCTAACAATCTGGATATTTTGGCTTACAGAAGACCAAATCAACATACTCTTTTTATACTGCCAATCATCACTCTGTAAGACCTGCGCCCATCATGCGTCTTAGTTACATCATTCCCCCACCCACTTTATGAAAACACGTACAGCTCTCACCATCGGCGCGCTTGGAACAGCAGGCGCAATCGGCACGTATCTCTTCAATCGTCCGAAGCTTCGCAAGGAAATGATGGAAGCACCATCCGCACAGGAAGCTGCTTCTGCATTTGCAGCGCAATTGGAAAAGGATGCAGCCGAGATTGCAGAAACAGTAAAAGACAAAGCGATGCATAACTGGCTGATGGACGAAGTCCGCCGCAGCAGCAAGGCCGTGACCAAGAAGCTGACAGGCGCTGCCAAACATGCAAAGGCTGATGTGAAAGCTGTGAAGAAAGAGGCAAA